>CAZKOI010000061.1:0-13572 GCA_964554315.1 uncultured Enterobacterales bacterium
CTTGATCCGCCCCGGCGAGGGCGCCCAGTTGTTGGCAGGGTCCTCGGCGTAAATCCGGCACTCAATCGCGTGGCCATTCTGCCGCACATCGGACTGCTCAAGATTGAGCTTCTCACCACCCGCGATGCGTATCTGCGCTTGAACCAGGTCGATTCCAGTCACCATCTCGGTGATGGGATGCTCGACCTGCAGGCGCGTGTTCATCTCGAGGAAATAGAACGACTTATCGGCACCCAGCAGAAATTCGACGGTTCCCGCCCCGACATAATCCACGGCCTCTGCGGCGAGAATGGCCACTTCACACATCTGCCTGCGCGTATCGTCATCCAGCACCGGGCACGGTGTCTCTTCGACCACCTTCTGGTTTCGACGCTGGACCGAGCAGTCCCGCTCGAAGAGGTGAAGTGTCTTCCCGTGAGCGTCCGCAAGGATCTGTACCTCAACGTGCCGGGGACCAACGATTCGCTTCTCGATGTAGACGGAGTCATCCCCGAAAGAACTGAGCGCCTCTGACTTGGCGGCGGCCAGCGCTGTCGCGATGTCCTCCACCCTGTCGACCTGCCGCATGCCCTTTCCGCCTCCACCAGCGCTCGCCTTGAGCATCACCGGGAACCCAAGCTCAAGCGCACGGGCCTCAGCCTCCGATGCATCCTTGAGAGGCTCCTTGGTGCCCGGAACAACCGGGACTCCCGCCGCCGCCATCCGGACCCGGCTCTCGGTCTTCGAGCCCATCGCCTCAATCGCCTCGGGGGACGGACCAATCCAGACAATCCCGGCCTTCGTCACTGCTCGAGCAAAATCCGCGTTCTCGGACAAGAACCCGTATCCGGGATGAATTCCATCCGCACCCGTCTGCTTTGCCGCCGCCAGAATCCTGTCCGTCCTGAGGTAACTCTCTGAGCTGGGTGCCGGCCCGAGGTGTACGGCTTCCATCGCGTTCCGCACATGGAGCGCATCGCGGTCAGCGTCGGAATAAACGGCAACCGTCTCGATGCCCATCTCATGCGCAGCGCGAATCACCCGAACGGCGATTTCGCCACGATTGGCTACGAGAATCTTCTTGGGAATCGGCATGGCTGTGCGCTACGCGTGCGCTTCCTTCCCCTGGTCTGCGAGGCGCTGCGCCTCTTTCTTAGCCTCAATCTCGGCCTCAACCTCCGCCCTGCGCGCGGCAATCTTGTCGCTTCCGAGGGCGATGTCGAGCACCTCCTCCATGCGTCCGCAGAAGTTGATCTCGATGTCCTTCGTGATTTCCTCGGGGATGTCGGGAAGATCTTTGCGGTTTTTCTCCGGCAGAATCACCCGGCGGATGCCTGCACGGTGGGCCGCAAGGACCTTTTCTTTGATCCCTCCAACAGGAAGCACTGCGCCACGAAGCGTCGCCTCACCGGTCATGGAGAGCTCGTTGTCGACCGGGATACCCGTGAACAGAGAAACGATAGCGGTCAGCATGGTCACACCGGCTGATGGACCATCCTTCGGAATCGCACCGGACGGCACGTGGATGTGGATGTCGTGGCTGTCAAAGTCATCGGGGTCGATGCCCAGCTCCACGGCCATTGACTTGATGTAGCTGCTGGCCACACCCACAGACTCCTTCATGACATCACCGAGCGAGCCGGAGAGCTTGAGGTTCCCCTTGCCCTTCATCTTGGTCGCCTCGATGAAGAGAATGTCGCCACCCGTCGCTGTCCAAGCCATGCCCGTTGCGACGCCAGACACCGCCGTCCGCTCCGCCACATCGGAGAAGAACTTCACGGGTCCACGAATCTCCTCAACCTGATCGGGCCCGATGACCATCTTCGCCTCATGCGTTCCAGCGGCAACGTCCTTGGCCACCCAGCGGGCGACGCTCGCCAGCTCTCTCTTCAGAGTACGAACCCCGGCCTCGCGCGTGTATGACTCAATGAGGAAGCGGATGCCCTCGTCGGTCATCTCCATGTGTTCCTCAGTAATTCCATGGTCTTCAAGGACCTCCGGAATGATGTAGGACCGAGAAATCTTCAGCTTCTCATCCATCGTGTACCCAGGAATCTCTAGGACCTCCATCCGGTCGCGCAGGGGACCCGGGATGGGATGCATCTGGTTTGCCGTCGCGATGAACAGGACCTTGGAGAGGTCGAACGGCACATCCAAGTAGTGATCGAGGAAGGTGTCGTTTTGCTCAGGGTCGAGCACCTCCAAGAGCGCAGAGCTGGGGTCGCCGCGGTAGTCTGCCCCGAGCTTGTCGATCTCGTCCAAGACAAACACTGGGTTGTTGGACCCCGCCTTCTTGATGCTCTTGATGACCTTCCCTGGAAGGGACCCGATGTAGGTTCGGCGGTGCCCTCGAATCTCGGCCTCATCCCGGACACCACCAAGCGACATCCGCTGCATCTTTCGGCCCAGAGCGCGTGACACCGACTTCGCCAAGGAGGTCTTACCGACACCCGGCGGGCCAACCAAGCAGAGAATAGGGCCCTTCATGTCGTTCTTGAGTTTCCGAACCGCCAAGAACTCGAGGATTCGCTTCTTGACCTTGTCCAAGCCGTAGTGGTCCTCGTCCAGAATGTCGGAGGCCATCTGAATGTCGAGGATGTCCTCCGTCGACTTGTCCCATGGCAGCTCGACCAGCCAGTCGATGTAGGTGCGGCTGACCGTGTATTCGGCAGCGCCAGGGCTCATTCGCGACATGCGCTTCAGCTCCTTGAACGCAACCTTCTCGACGTCCTTGGGCATGTGAGCGCCCTTGATCTTGTTCTTCAACTCGTCGAACTCATCCTGTCGGTCATCAACCTCGCCGAGCTCCTTCTGGATGGCCTTGAGCTGCTCGCGAAGGAAGTACTCCCGCTGCGCTTTGTCCATCTCGCCCTTCACCTCGGACTGGATCTTGTTCGACAGCTCAAGAACCTGGATCTCCTTGTTGAGCATCGCCACAACCTTGTCCATGCGCTGAGCCGTGTCGAAGGTATCGAGCAGGTCCTGCTTGTCCTCCACGCTGATACCAAGGTTGCTCGCGACGATGTCCGCAAGCACACCGGGGTTGTCGATGCTTCGGACCAGAAAGCTTGCCTCCGAGGGAATCTGTGGGGACAAGTCAATTATCCGCTGAGCCAACTCCCGCAGATTGGTCATCTTCGCGTTCAGCTCTGCGGGGTGCTCGGCAGGCTCCTCAAAGACCTCCACTTCTGCCTTCAGGTAAGGCTCGGTGTGGCTCCAATTCTTCACCTTGATTCGAGCAAGACCCTGGATGATCACCGAGAGCTTGTTGCCGGGCATCTTCACCGACTTGAGGATTTTTACGACAGTGCCCACCTGGTAGAGATCGCCGGTATCAGGGTCCTCATTCTTCGCCTCTTGCTGCGCCAGAATGGCGAGGAGCTTCTCGTTCTCGAGGGCCTCATCAACGGCCAACAGCGACTTCTCCCTGCCCACGTTTATGGGGAAGGCCAACACGGGGAAGATCACCGTGTTCCGAATCGCCAGAATCGGAAGTTCAAGCTGGGAGGGAAGGCTGGGGCCGTCTTGGTTCGACGCGTCAGACATGGAGACCTCGAAGTCGGTTGAGCGCCCTCATTGAGCGAGGACGCGGTGAGATACTCAAAGCCTAATGTGCCACCTTGAGCCGGCAAGCTATCCAGGGGACAAATTCAGCCAGACCCCGAAGGGTCATGACGTCGATGGTAGCCAAGCCTCGATGACCTCGTCGGTATGCTCGCCTAGGCGCGGCGGACCGAGCCTCGCCGCTCGTGGTGAGTCGTCTATTCGATAAGGCAGCGGTGCTGACTGGACGCGACCGCCACTGGTGGGATGAGGGTGGCTGACCATATCGACCAGCTTCACCGCCTCGGCGATCGAATTGATCGGCCCAGCAGGGACACCGCTTGCATCCAAGACGCCACACCAGTGATCCACGCTTTGAGTGGCGAGCACCGTCTCGATCTCGCGATCAAGGGCTTCGCGATTAGCGACCCGGCTCGCATTGGTATCGAAGCGGGCGTCAGAGGCCCACTGCGGCTGCCCCAAGGCGCGCGCAAACGCGACGAAGAGGCGATCATTGCCTACCGCCACATTGAGGTGCCCATCCAACACTTCGTACGTGCCGTAGGGATGAATCGAAGGATGATGGTTGCCGAGACGCTTGGGTTCGCTGCCGCCGTTCAAGAGCCCGGATGCGTGATACGTCAGCAGCGCAACCTGCCCGTCGATCATGGGCACATCGACGAAACCGCCGGCACCCGTCGAGTGCCGACGAGCGATGGCAGCGAGGATGCCCTGCACAGCATAGAGCCCCGTCACCAGGTCGGCGATGGAAGCGCCACACTTCATCGGGCTGCCGGATGGCTCGCCCGTAATCGATGGAATGCCTCCCATGCCCTGGATCACGAGGTCATAACCGGCCCGCTCAACCGCACTGCCGAAGCCGCTGATCGAGCAGTAAACCAGGCGCGGGTTGGCGCCCATTAGGGTTGAAGCCCCGAGACCCAATCGATTCATTACTCCGGGTCGAAAATTCTCGATGACCACATCGGCCTTCGCCGCCAGCGCTCGTGCGAGTTCCCGCCCCTCCTCCGTCTTCAAGTCGATGGTGATGGATCGCTTTCCCCTGTTGATGGATAAGAAGTAAGTGCTGGCCCCGTCGGCAAAGGGGGGCCCAAACGACCGCGTGTCATCACCGCCATCGGGTCGCTCGACCTTGACCACGTCCGCCCCCAGATCGGCAAGATGCATGGTCGCGAAAGGGCCCGCCAACACTCTTGAGAAATCCAGGACCCTCAGGCCCTCCAGCGGTCCCATCATCTCAGCGCTCCTTCCTTCTGCAGCCGCTCAATCAGCCGCGTTTCGTAGAGTTCCCAATCTACACCTGTCCAACCCTCGCCGCTGAGATTCTCGCCTGACGGTGCGAGGTCGCCCTGAAAGGGCGCCCCGCCTTCCAGGTCCCAGATCACCAGCGAACCTTCAACCGCAACAGGCGGGCCCACGATTGCGGTGAGCCGCTCCACCGCGCGCCCGGCAGCCCCCCGGCGCAACTCGGGCTTGGCCTTAAACCACGCCGTCTTTGCGACCACGCTCATCGCTGCCTCTCGATCCAGGACAATCCACCGCATTCCATCTCGCTCAATTTTTTCGCGGTCCTGAGGACTGAAGGACGCCAACCCGGTCTCGCTAGAGACCGCGGAACGGAGTGCGCGCACAAAATGGTTGCCCATTCGATGCTTGAACGCGCGCGTCCAAAACACCGGTGCGTTCTCTCCCATCCCGCCAAAGAGCACCTGGCGATGAATCGGCTGATACATCAGACTCCGTCGAGGCACCATCATCGGTAGCTCAATTATTCCACCTTGCTCACGTTTGATGTGGGAGTAGACGCTCGGCATGGTCCAGTCGTTCCTCGCGAGCGGCAGTACGCCGGACCGGACCTGCGGTTCCAGAGCCAAGGCGACCGCTGCTGCCGCAACCAGCAACCGCATGCGAGGTAATCTAAACTCCATCAGGATCACACCCAGGCCCACCGAGACGGCAAACATCGCAATCGCGATCCATCGGTACGGAAACCAGAGCCGCTCCATGAAAGGAACCATGTGGACGCCAAGCAGATAGTGTGGCATGGCCATCTGCCGGCCTTCGCCGAGGTCAATCTCCGGACCCAGCGAGAACGCTATCGCAACCGCAGCCATGACCCCCCACACGCCTCGTGTCCGCGGATGGGTCATGACGACCAGGGTAAGGGCTCCCCAGAATGCATACCCGAGAAAGTGAACACCGTTCTGTTCACTCAACAAGAGGCCGTGAAGGTGCGGCATCGTCCCTCCACTCATCGCATCAATAAAGCCCTGCCAGCCCGCGCCGGCACCGAGGCCCGGCACATTGTTGGCGCTCGCTGCCGATGCCATCCTAAAGAGTGCGGGTGCGATGGCCACCAGGCAGCATGCCGCCGCAACGCCCCAGGCCTGCGCCAGAGCCCGAAACGGCCGCTTACTGCACCGCCACTGCCACACCGCGATGCCGGCATACAGTACGGCCATGAACAAGCCCATAAACCAGTAGGTGTAGGCCTGTGCAGCCGTAAACAGACCGGCCCAGACCGCGTCGCGTCGCGTCCCCTCGCCCGATCGCAAGAAATGGAGGACGGCGAGCGGAAGAAAGACCAGGAGGGCCTGGGTGATGCGACCCGTGAGAAGCTCGAACATGACAAAAGGGTTCACCATCCAGACCAGCGTACTCCCCCACGCTGCCGCCCCTTGCACACCGATTGAGCGCTGAAGTCGCATGAACGCTGCGGCGTTTGCCAGCAAAACGGACGCGATGAAGACGGGTTGGTACTCCGGCGTCCCAAACACCCACTGAAAGGGAACCGACAGAAGCGCATCAACGATGTTCCCGCCAGTGTGGGCAAAGATGTCCTTCCCGAAGGGATGAAACATCCAGTCAGTGAACGTCGGGTCCCTCAGATGGGTGACGCAAAACTCGACCCAGCCGTAGAACCAAAAGGTCCCATAAACATCAACCCCGTCGCCCACAAATGAGCCCCTCAGATGCCCGGGCCAGATCACGGCAAGGACTGTCAATCCGGCTGCAGTCCAGCCCAGCGCCGTGGAAGCTGACCCTTTATCGCTCATGAGCCGTGCCACCTTGACAACGCCCACGAACGACGTGAACATCAGCCATGGTTCTCGCAGTGTCCGCCCTCGAATGCATCAGCTTCGGCATCTATACGGCCACCTTCTTATGGTTTGGCTTGCAAAACATAGCACGCGCTAATCCCGACGCCTTCACGGGCCTGATGCGCCTCGGCCCGATGCTGGGTATCGCGCTTGGTACTGGCATTTTTGCATTGATAGGGTCCACCTGGCTTCTGTATGGGCGCTTCGAGTTGGCCGACATGCCTCCCTCTTCGCAGGTGGCCGCAGCCGTGCTGCTTGCGGTGTGGCTGTCGAACATGATCTTCGAAGTTTGGACGCTGGACCCGGTCCGAAAGTCTGCGAGCACAGCCGACTCGTTCCAGAGTGCCGTCATTCGAGCTCGCCGGCACCTGTTGCTCCACTGCGCGCTGGTGGCCGCACTCTGGATGCCTTGGCTTGCGGCTACGGTGCTGTAGCGCGGAACTGGCGCCAAATCTTGGGGCCAACAAAGAAGAAAATGATGGCGGAAGTGAGTGCAACAAAGCCCCACTCTACTGGGCCAACATTCACGGCATTCACGCTGTGGGCAATCGCAAACATCAACTTTCCTCCTGCCCCAGGGTAGTAACGTCAAATCCGACCTCGCGAAGGACAGAGTCGGTATGCTCACCGAGTCCCGGCACGCGCCTGGAGGCGGTGTCCGCCCCGCCCTCAAACGGATGGGCCACTCGCGCCCGCTCGCCTCTCCCCGCGATCGACCCCCGTGCGACATGAGCCGGGTGGTCGGCCACCTCAGAGAGCGTCAAGACCGGCTCACAACAGGTGCCACGGAGCCGCTCAGCCCAGTGAGCCGCGCTCTCTTGCTTGAAAAGGGTGCTGAGGGCGTCGAACGACCCTGAAACGGGATGCCCCACGGCGTCCTCGAGGGCCGACCAAAACTTCGGCTCGAGCGCGGCTACCGCAATCGCCCGCCCGTCAGCGCACGCGTAAACTTGGTACTGGGCTGCTCCGCCTGTGAGCACATCGCCACCGGCAACGGGATCGATGCCCGCGGTTGCTGCCGCCGCGAACTGAGGCGCTACCATTGCGAGCGTGCCCTCGGTCATCGAGACATCAAGCCAGCAGCCGCTCCCAGTCCGCTCTCGTTCGAGCAAAGCCGCCACAATCCTTAGGGCAGCCGTCAACGCACCGCCGCCAACGTCCGCCACCTGGAGACCCGGCAGATCCATCACGCCGTCGCGATGCTTGCCGAGAGATAGCAGGCCCGCGAGCGCTTGAAAGCCAAGGTCATGCCCTGGCTCATCCCGTAGCGGACCCGATTGGCCAAACCCCGTGATGCTGCAGATCACAAGCCGGGGAAATCGCGCCCTAAGCTGCTCTGGGTCGAGTCCAAGGCGCGCGAGCACACCTGGCCGAAAGCTCTCGACGAGGACGTCCGCCTGCTCGAGAAGCACATACATTGCCTCACGATGAGCCTGCGCCTTTAAATTCAGACAGACCGACTCCTTTCCAGCGCTCAGAGCGGAGTACCAAGCGCCAACGCCATCTGTACCGATAGGAGGAATCGACCGAAGCATGTCGGGCTCTTTGGGATTTTCGACCTTTATGACTCGGGCACCGAGACCCGACAGGTACCAGGTGCACATGGGCCCAGGGAGGAGGCGGGCGAGATCGACAACGGTGACCCCGTCGAGAGGACGTCTCAATGTTCAACCCTCAGGCTGCATCTCGGAGAAAGCCCTCTAGGGCCATCGCGAGTCCGACGTCTCCCGAAATCCGCAATCGGCCCGAGAGAAACGCCCGACTGGACCCAAGCGAACCCCTGACAATTCGCATGAAGGTCTCCGCCGTGCACCAAAGCTCACAATCCTTGGGGCCATCCGCTGCCGCGGAGACACCAGCCCCCATGTCGTCACGCTTCACCTGCCACGATCCGCCGTCGGGACCTGAGATGTGAAAGGCCACGACGACCTGCCCCGGCAAGCTCTTTTCGACGGCCGACAGACTGCTCGGCACGAAGGTCTCGAAGAACTCTCTCGGTGTAGTCACGGACACTCCCTCACGTCTCTCCAGGACAGAAAGATGACGTCCTTGTAACCAAGCGTCAAGTTGGTGAATGATCGATTCGAGATGCGTCACTTCAATCGCTAACGGAATCATCCTCTCGCTCCATTAGGAGCCAATCGGGCCGAGGGTCGTTAGGCATGGCCTATGGCCGATGTTCAACTTCCAAAACCGATCTTTGTGGTGTCCGATGGCACCGGTGACACGGCTGAGAGCGTTCTTCGTGCCGCGCTTCATCAGTTCAGCGGCTACCTCGTTCACATCCAGGTCTTTCCCAATACCAACACGCGAGAGCAGCTGGACCGACTGATTCAGCGAGCGGCACGGGAGAAGGCACTGGTCGCAACCACGCTGGTCCGACCCGACATGAGGCAGGCTGTTCTTGAACTCTCACAGCAGTACCGAGTCCGAACCGTCGAGCTCTTGGGGCACCTGTTGGTTCAGATGACCAGCTTCCTTGAGCAAGCCCCCGAGGGTGTACCGGGGCGTATGCATCAGGCGGATGAGCGATACTTTGAGCGTGTTGAAGCTGTCGAGTTCACCGTCAAGGCAGACGACGGGAAAGAACCGCGCCTAATGAAGCAAGCCGACATTCTCCTCTTGGGAGTCAGCCGAACCTCGAAGACACCGCTGTCCGTCTTCCTTGCTCACAAGGGATACAAGGTCAGCAATGTTCCCATTGTGCTTGACCGACCCTTGCCTGACATTCTGCACGAGGTCGATCAGAACCGAATATTCGCGCTCACCATCGATCCAGAATCGCTCCGCCACATTCGCCACCAGCGGATGGAGACCATGCGGATGCCCGGTCGAAGCAACTACTCGGACATGGACTACATTCTCGCCGAGCTTGACTGGGCCGAGGAGCTTTTCCGACGGTACCCCAGCTGGCCCGTAATCGATGTCACTCGCAAAGCGGTCGAGGAAACGGCAGCCATTATCCTCAAGATTCTCGGTGAACGCGGGATCTCGACCGACTCGAGAGAGACGGGACAACTCTGAGCGGCTAGCGCTCGCCATACCGTATGAGTACAATCGCAGTCTCGCCACCGTGCGGTAGCGTCCTTAGGTAGTCCCTTGATCGGTAATGTTGTCGAAAAATACGAGGTCATCCAGAAGGTCGGTGAAGGCGGCATGGCCACGGTGTATCGAGGGCGCCACACGACTCTTGGTCGCGAGGTGGCGATAAAGGTCCTTCATCCTCACCTGTCGAGTTCACCGCGAAACCGCCAGCGCTTTGCCCGCGAGGCTCGAGCGATCGAGCATCTCCAGCACGAGAATATCCTTCGAATTTTTGACTACTCGGGAGCGGATACCGAGCGCTGCTACATCGTGACCGAGTTCGTCGATGGCGTCACGCTGCAGCAGATTCTGGACGAGCGAGGGCGGTTTCCTTCCGAGGTCGCGGCTCAACTCGGTATTAAGCTCGCCGAGGCCCTCGGCTACGCTCACTCCATTGGGATCATTCACCGTGACTTAAAGCTGGAGAACGTCATGCTTCGGCGAGATGGAACCCTCAAGCTCATGGACTTCGGAATCGCGAGGTTCTTGGATGAGGTCAACCTTACCGTCACGGGCGCGCTCATCGGTTCGCCCGCCTACATGAGCCCGGAGCAGGCCATGGAGCGTGTGCTTGATAGCCGGTCCGACCTCTTCAGTCTTGGTACGCTCCTGTTTCATCTCGTGACCGGCCAGCTGCCGTTTGCAGGCAGTAACCCCAGCATCGTCTTGCGGAACGTCATTGAAGGACGTCGCCCCGGGCTTCTCGAGCTCGCGCCCGACGCCTCAAGTGACCTCGGCGACCTGGTAGAGAACCTCATGCAGGCGGAGCCCGATGACCGCCCCCAGACAGCCGAGGAAGTCGCTGAGCGATTACGAGGCGCTCTCGAGAGTGTTGGCATAGGCGACGAGAACATCTCCTGGTCGCCGGAGCGATGGCTCCAAGCGCCTAGCGACTATGAGGAACGTCTACGGGCACACATGGGCCAGACGCTGCTGGAGAGAGGAAAGGACGCGCTGATGCAGGGTGACCATATCACCGCGCTACGCTTGCTCAATCGACTGCTCTCTATCGAGCCAAGCAACGAGGAGGTTCTTCTGCTCTTGAGAGGGATGCACAGCGAGCCGGCTTCTAGCCGCCGGTGGCCAAAGGTGCTCCCGCTTGCGCTCGCGCTCCTGTTCGCCGTCATAGCGCTAGCGGTCTCGGTGTGGCCCAAGGGCCCCGTCGGCGACCCTCAGGCCGATTTACAGCCGGTGGTCACGCCAATTGCAGAGGGCGATGACGACATCGACGTGGAATCGGTGCCTGACGATACTCAGCCCATCGTTGTCGCAGCCGCACCAAGGCCCGAGACGCCGACTGATGGCAGAACGGGTTCTCGGACGAAGAGGCCGTCTCCCCCACCGGTGCCAGCCAGCCCTCCGACCCCCGCGCCTGAGGCGGCGACCGGGGAGTCCAGCACCATCATCGTCACCGTCCCGGGGTCATGGGGAGATATCTACATTGACGGCCGATCCTATGGACGGACCGGCCAGGCCGGTGAGATTCGGGTCTCACCGGGGACTCACACCCTTCGGATCAGCAATGACCATGCCCTCCCTCACCAGCAGTCGTTCACCGTCGAGCCTGGAGAGCGCAGGGTTATCGAAGTCACCGACCTCCAGCGAAAGCCCGTTCGATACCGTCTGGTTGACGCGCCATCCGAGGATTGCTCGGTCGTCCTGGACGGTATTCGGCGCGGCTCGGTCGGGACCATGGACGCGACGATCCTCGTTCGAGAACCCGAGAGGTCCCACCAACTAGAACTCTCTTGTCCGGGGGAAACCGTAATCACCCGTACACTCAGTCCAGCCGCGCCGGGCTCGCTCGTCTCGATTATGCTGCAGGAGTGATTGGTGATGGTCGAGCACCGCTGAGACAGTGCGAAGAGAGCGCTGTCCTACAATTTTCCGGCGTTCGGAGGACCGTCTCATTTGGCGCGGCGCTGTTCCTCACGCTCGGCATCGGGGGCTGCTTCTACTGGGCCCCACTCGACCAGGCGCTCCCGAATACTCCGCCGGTGGTTGAGTATTCGAGTCCTGACGCTGGACTAGACCTGGAGCTTGACCCTGAGCAAGGCGGGGTTGCTTGGGTGTCAGTCTTCGACCCAGACGACGATGACGTGATGGACTACCTCTGGACCGTCAGCGGACTCGGACCCCAAGGAACGGCGCAGGCGTTCGTCAGTGGAAATTACCAGGGCAGCTCCATCCAGCTTGCCGCAAACCAAGCCCTCGACGGAAGAACGCTGACCTGCACCGTCTACGACCTTGCAGGCGCCTCGGACCGTCGGTCGTGGACCATAAGATATCGAGGTTCAAGATGAAGCCATTGCTGTGGACCTTCTGGATGGCCTGTGCTCAGGACCAGGCGACCAACGAAGCTGTTGTCAATGACCTCGGTTCGACGGGGGGCGCCGTCGGCAATGTGATCCGCTTTGATGTTTATCCATCCGGAGCCGACGCTCTGATGGCTCAGACGTGGATTGCAGACCGAAGCGCGAGCCTTGACGAGGTGCAAATCTTCCTCAATCCAACTGTCGAGATCACCGGTACCATTGTTGGGTATCAAGCCAATCCATTGCATGCGGAAGTACCCGGCGCAGACCAACAGCCGGTGGCGGCGACTGTCCGCCTTGCTCGACCGGGAACCATCACTGGGTCAACCACTCAAACGCTCGAGGACGGTGCCTTCAGCCTTCGTGTACCTGCCGCACAAGGATACACATTTAGCGTGGTTCCGGAAGATGGATCTCGGCTGCCTTTTATGGTGGAGTTGGGCGTCAACGTCAGCCAAGGCGAAGACTTTGGCATCATCGACCTCGGGTACGGAACACCCGTTTATGGTCGCATTAGCACCTCGGATGGCGCACCTGTAGAGGGCCTGGTCGTCCAGCTCACCGAGGCGCAGAGCAACGTGGAGGGCCCAGAGACTCGAACAGACGCCACGGGACATTACCTCCTTCGAGCCGATCCCGGTCAATATGTGCTCCGATCGCAAGGCGCGGCCGGCGCTGTGGTCCCAACCTTGGAGACAGCCGTCGAGGTTGAGGATGGAGGTGTTGATGTCGCGCTGGACCTCGGCAATATCGAGCGAACGCTGGTGTCTGGACAGGTCCTCTCGGGTCGCACCGGCGCCGCTCTTAAAGACGTCGCCATTCGTATTGAGTCGACGAATCTTCAGGGGACCGACGGCTCGCTCGTGATCGAGACCGACACGGACGGTGACGGTCTGTTTGGTCGTCAGCTCCTCGCAGGTCGCTGGGCGGCAACCTTCATCCCGCCCTTTGACTCAGCCTACGGCGGCCTCGTGGAGGAATTCGAGGTCGGGGTCGATGGCGCGGTACTTGAACTCGAGCCCTTGGAGCTTCCCGAGCGGGTGGTCCTCGAAGGGGTCGTGGTTGACGCCACCGGCACGCCCGTCCCACAGGCCGCTGTGAATGCTCAAGAAGAGGGCTTCGATGGGTATATCTTCTCCACGCTGACGGACGACGACGGCGGCTTTGCCATAGAGGTGACACCGGTTCCGCTTGAGGTGACGGTGTCACCTCCAACCGCGGACCATGCGGTTACGAAGCGTTCGATCGACGGGGCGGACGGCTTCATCACGCTGCAACTGGAAGAGGGAGACCTCCTCGCCGGCACCATTGAGTCAGCCTCGGGACCAACAGCGTTCGCATTGGTCGAGGTCCGAGCCGCTTCGGGTGATCTTCTCGCGACTACCCTCACCGACGACCGCGGTGCCTTTTCCGTGAGGGTTGGTGCCCCTTAGCGCTAGCCCAGGGCCCTCCCGAGCAGCTCTATCTGAGTGACCTCTCCACGCCCCAAGGCGGTCGCCCGCTCCGCTGCTTCGGCGATTGTAGACGCG
>CAZKOI010000062.1:0-13500 GCA_964554315.1 uncultured Enterobacterales bacterium
GCGGCCCATCGCTTGGCGTCGACGCTGTTGCGGGAGCAAAGGGCGACATTCTCCGTCCTGAACAGCACCAGGTGCTTCCCGTCGCCATGGGCCTCAACGCTACTCAGCTCCTCCGCAAGCAATGGGTTCGGTGTGGGGTTGAAGGCCTCAAGAGCGTCAAGTCGCTCCCGAATCCATCGCTCTGCATCCGACGTGGTCGGGCCGACATAGACACGAATGAAGCCACCAGGAACGGTGGCCATCCAGCCGGTGTCGACAGTCTGAAACCTTGGTGCGCCAAGTCCATCAATTCCATTCACGGGTACACCGGTGTGGAGGGGCCCGGCCCAGGAGGATGCGCACAGGAGTAATGGGAACAACATCGGCAATAGAATACGATGCAGAGACCGCGGAAGTATGGGGAGGCGTTTTGGGCACAGTGTTTTTTCTTATGTCAGCGATGGCTCTTGCGGGGCCAGCAGAGGATGGCCGTCTTGCACCGACAGAGGCACTCGGCGATTCTGTGACCGCAGAGCTGGTCGCTGCAGCACGCGCTTCAGATGGTGGATACGCGCTGCTCGCCGACTTGTGTGACAACATTGGTGCGAGATTGGCCGGCTCTGAGGCGCTGGAGAAGGCCGTTGAATGGGCGCGGAACGAGCTTGGCCGTGCGGGGGCGGAGCGGGTCTGGACGGAACCTGTGATGGTGCCACACTGGGAGCGAGGCGAGGAGCAGGCAGCAATGCTCAAGCCTCGGAAGCAGGTGCTTCCAATTCTTGGGTTGGGAGGAACGGTTTCAGGTGATGTCGAAGGCGATGTGATCGTGGTGAGCAAGCTTGAGGACATTGGCCCCGAGGTCAACGGCAAGGTGGTGCTCTTCAATGTGCCCATGGCGGATGCCATCCCGGCGGTTCATGGATACGGCGCGGCGGTGGGGGCCCGTGTCAGGGGACCGAGCCTGGCCGCGCACCACGGAGCCCTCGCTGCGATGGTTCGAAGCGTCACTACACGAAGCCTGGCGACGCCTCACACCGGCGCCACAGTCTATGAAGAGGACACGCCGAGAATTCCAGCAGTCGCAGTGACCACCGAAGACGCGGACAGCATGGCCCGAATCCTAGCCAGCGGCGGGTCGGTGAGGGTGAGGATCAAGACGAGCGGTGTTCAGCACCCCGATGCCCTGAGCCACAACGTCATCGGTGAGATTAAGGGTAAAAAGCGTCCTCGAGAGGTGGTGCTTATCGGTGCCCATCTCGACTCCTGGGATGTGGGCCAGGGTGCTCACGATGATGGGGCTGGTGTGGTCGAGGTCATCGAGGCGCTTCGCGTCATCTCACAGTCTGGCCACCGACCGGATCGAACCATCCGGGTGGTTCTCTTCACGAACGAAGAGAACGGTCTGAGGGGCGGAATCGCTTACGCTGAAGCCCACCCCAAGACGCGTCGTGAGGTTCATGTCGCGGCCATGGAGAGTGATCTCGGTGGGGGCCCCCCCCGCTTCTGGACCGCAGAAGGGAGCGATTCTGACATGGCCTGGCTGAGGCGCTCGGTAGAGCTGCTCGGGATGCCGGTTGTGGACGGTGGAGGCGGCGCAGACATTCGCCCACTGGGCGAGGCGGGAGTGCTGAGAATTGGCTTTCGTCCCGACGACAGCCGCTACTTTGACATCCACCACACGCGAGCGGACACGCTCGATAAGGTTGACGCCCAAGACCTCTCGGAGGCCACGGCCGCCATCGTTGGCCTTGCCTGGCGGCTGGCAACAACCGACCGGTAGCCTCAACCCACCTCGGCTTTGAGCTGCGTGAGGAACGCCTCCATCTGCTGGTGTCGACCTCTTGCCTCCGCACGGGCGGTAGGCGTATGCATGGTCGAGGCCAACTTCAGGAGCTTCACAAAGAAGTGGTCGACCGGCTGACGGCGGTCATTAAGCGGGCGGTCAGAGGTGCCCATCGGGTCATCGGGGTCGTAGAAACGCCCCGACTGACCACGGCTGGACATCGCCTGAGCGGTGGCAAAGGTTCGTGCGATGCCGATGGCCCCGATGGCGTCTAGACGGTCCGCGTCCTGGAGCACCGCGCCGAGCGGAGAGGTTGGAGAGAGCCCCCGGGACCAGCTGGTCGTACGTACGGCCTCAACAATCTCGCGGCGCTCATCGA
The DNA here is from genome assembly GCA_964554315.1 of uncultured Enterobacterales bacterium. Taxonomy (GTDB): domain Bacteria; phylum Myxococcota_A; class UBA796; order UBA796; family UBA796; genus UBA796. The sequence goes on from CAZKOI010000062.1 coordinate 2,139, forward strand.
CGGTGTAGCCAGCGACATCTAAGAGTCCTTGTGAGGCCTCGGCTGAGCGCTCAGAGCCGAGCGGCCGGTCACGGTGCTCCTTCGGAATGTTGACGAGATCGTGAACCAATGCGGCAGCACCCGCTAGATCCGGGCTTGCCTGAAGCTCGGGAGCCAGCTTGACCGCCCAGGTGTACACACGCATGACGTGCAGCGGATCGTGTGCCAGGTCCACCGTGTCGGTCTGGCCTGCCACCAACGCCCAGAGCTCGCGGTGTCTTGGGTAATCGGAGAGGATCTTCATCGTTGTGGGTTCCAGGGGTTTGAGCGAAGGGGTCAACGGGACGAGAGCCGCGCACACAGTCGGAGAGCGCCGCGCTCAAAAGCGGCCCTGTCTGTGGAGCCTATCTCTTCCACACTCTCGACGCGTGGGTCGCTAACTTGAGCGATACCCACCAGCGCGTGTACGGGCCGGTGGTGCCGTTGAGCACGCCGAGTGACCTCGTCAACCACCTTGCCCATAAAGCTCGAAGAGTCGAGCCGTCCCTCACCGACAACCACGACGTCGGCGTCGGCCAGAGCCGAATCAAGACGGGTGGCCTTCGAGACCATTCTTGCGCCAGAGCCCAGGCCGGCAGCGACTCGTGAGGCGAGCGCGAGGCCGGCGCCCCCGGCTGCACCTCCACCCGACGTGGATGTGGGCACGCGAGTACCCCTACAGAGCACATCCGCAATTCGAGCAAGCGTCGGCCCACAGAGTTCCACCTCCGAAGGACTCAGACCCTTTTGGGGGCCAAACTCCGCCGCTGCGTTGCGGGCGGCTGTGCGAACATCGCAGGCCACTTGTATGACGGGCAGCTCGAAGGGTGCCGCATGGTCCACTTGAGCGACCTCGGCTAGTGTTCGAAGCGTGACTGGCGACGCCTTGGGCCGGCCGCTTGAGTCACGGATCGTGAACCCCATCCCCTGGAGCATTCCGATGCCTCCGTCCATGGTCGCAGTGCCGCCAAGGCCCACGACGATTGGGCCGGGCTGAGTGTTGGCAACATGTCGGATGAGGCACCCCAGCCCATAGGAGCTGTTGTCCATGGCGCTCTGGTGGGTGAGGTGCAGCCCGATGACCTCCGCGGACTCAATCCACCATACTCCGCGCCGTCGGGCGACACTTGCAAACACCTGCTCCCCGTCGGGTCCAGGAACCTCAAAACCATGAAGCTCGACAGGTCCGTGTGCACGCAACACCTCCAGCAAGCCCTCGCCGCCGTCCGACAGGGGATGGCCCGTCACGAAAAGGCCGGAGCGCGCGGCGGCCTCCTCGAATTGAGCCACTGCCTCGGGAGCAGTAAGAAAGCCCCCGTAAGAGTCGGGTGCGTACAGGACGTTCATGCTATCCGTGCACCACGCGCCCGAACTCTCGCATCATGGCCATCTCGTCGCCGACCATTGGACCCTGCTCGAGTCCACGAAGGTTCTCCGCAAGCTGCTCGCGGGTCTTGACCCCCATCAAGACCACATCGACCGCGGTGTGGCTTAGGCAGAAGCGATAGCAGTCGGCGGCCGACGGAACAAAGCCCGTCCAACCTCTCGGGCGCTTCAAGAGCTTCCTCCATCGTGTCGCGGTGTATGCAGTGAGCATGGTCGCCGCGGGGTCGACGTGAGGGAAGATGTCCTGCTCCGCGCCGGGATGAGCCGCATTGTAGCGAACCATGAGCATGTCGTAGACGCGGTCACGCGCGAGCTGCCCGGCCCGAGGACGGTCGTGGATTGAGGTTCCAATGTGGCGAACGGCTCCAGACTCCCGGAGTGTGAGGAGTGCTTCACGGGTCGATGCCGTCTCTGCGGCTGTCTTTCCGAGCCAGAATTGCTGGAAGAGATCGATCTGGTCGATATCAAGGAGACGACGAATGCTATCCGCGCCCTTCTGGAGGGAACCGCCGAAGTAAGAGAAGGTTGGCCCGGTCGCGAGGACAATCGACGCTCGGTCTCGCTTAAGAGCGGCCTTCAGGACAGGCGTGATTTTCCGCATCTTTGGCGTCCAGAAGACGTAGTTGATGCCGGCCTCAAGGGCGGCCTCGAACGTCTCGGGGCTAATGCCATAGTTTCCAACAATCCCGACACGATGGATGGGGCGTTGAAGAATCGGAATGTCTTTCTGAAGCCAGTCGCTCATGCGTCGACCAGTTCGGACTCATCCTCTGGCGAATCCCGAAGGGGAAGCTGCTGGGTCTTCGGGGTGACCGTCACCGCACCGTTGACGAGATCGATGACGGCCTCGCCACCGCTAGCCAGTGCACCGAAGAGCATAAGATCGGCGAGCGGCTTCTTGATGTGGTGGTGCACGACACGACCCATCTCCCTCGCACCGAATTCGGGCTTGTATCCCTCTTCGGCCATCCACTGCCTTGCGGCCTGGGTGAGGTGAAGCTTTACCCCTCGTTCAGCGACTTGGTCTTCGAGTTGCTCCATGAACTTGTCCACAATTCGAAGTACGACCGACTGTGGAAGGTTTCCGAACTGGACGAGCGCGTCGAGGCGATTCCTGAATTCAGGGGTGAACGTGCGGCTCAGCGCTCGGTCGACCTTGTGCTCGCTGCTCCGGTCACCGAAACCCAGGGGTTTCGTCGCCGCCTCGGACGCCCCCGCGTTGGTGGTCATGATCAGGACGACGTTGCGGAAGTCGGCCTTCTTGCCGGTGTTGTCCGTGAGCGTCGCGTGGTCCATGACTTGAAGCAGGAGGTTGTAGATGTCGCCATGCGCCTTCTCGATCTCGTCGAGCAGGAGCACGCAGTGTGGATGGCGGTTGATGGCGTCGGTCAAGATGCCGCCCTGCTCGTATCCGACGTAGCCGGGAGGAGCGCCGATCAGCCGGCTTGCGGTGTGGCGCTCCTGGTACTCCGACATGTCAAACCGCTGAAACTCGACCCCTAAGATGTCAGCCAGCTGCTTCGCGAGCTCCGTCTTGCCGACGCCAGTCGGGCCGGCAAAGAGAAACGAGCCCACCGGCTTGTTCGGGTCGCGAAGCCCTGCCCTCGAGAGCTTGATGGCACTTGCGACCTCCTCAATCGCCGCATCTTGACCGTAGATGACCGCCTTGAGGTCGGCCTCTAGGTCGTTAAGCGAGACCCGTTCCTCGCTCGAGACGGACTTGGCGGGAATTCGGGCTATCCGCGCAACGGTAGCCTCGATGTCATCAACACCCACCTGAGTTCCACCGGCAAGTCGGACACTGGCGCCCGTCTCGTCGAGCACGTCAATGGCCTTGTCCGGCAGCTTGGGATCCGCAATGTGTTTGGCCGCCAGATGAGCCGCAGCCTCTACGGCATCCGTCGAAAACTCCACCCCATGGTGGGTCGCATAGCTGGGGAGAAGTCCTTTGAGGATGTCGACCGCCTCTTCTACCGTTGGCTCGCCCACCTCTAGAGTCTGAAAGCGTCTTGCAAGCGCTCGGTCTCTTCCAAAGGCTTGCTTGAACTCCTTGTGGGTGGAGGACCCAATGCAGCGAATGCTGCCGTTCGCCAGCGCTGGCTTCAGGAGGTTGGATGCATCCATGGTTCCACCGGCCGTTGCCCCTGCGCCAACGATGGTGTGGATTTCGTCAATGAAGAGGATGGACTTGTCCTCGCTCTCGAGCGCCTCCATGACCGCCTTCATACGCTCCTCGAAGTCGCCTCGATATCGTGTACCGGCCAGCAGCGCGCCCATGTCGAGGGCGTAGACCTTGCAGTCTTCCAGCGGTTCAGGAACTTTTCCTTCGTGAATGTGGCGCGCGAGCCCCTCCACCAAGGCCGTCTTTCCAACTCCAGGGTCGCCAAGCAGGAGGGGATTGTTCTTCCTCCGTCGGACCAGGATGTGAGCCATGCGTTCGAGCTCCGTGACCCGTCCAACCAAGGGGTCGATTTCTCCGCGCTTGGCCTTCTCAACCAGCTCGGTTGCATAGGCCTCAAGAGGGTGCTCCGCGACGGTCTCTTCCTCGCCGTTTGACCCCGCCCCCGCACCGGCCTTTTTGCGGCTCACGAGACCGTCCTTGCGGACCCCGTGGCTCAGGTAGGACGTCACGTCCAATCGAGTGACCTCCTGAGACTCGATCAGGAAGACGCCGTAGCTGTCCTCTTCCCTCAGGACCTCGACCAAGACTGCGGGGCCATCAAGGACGTCCCGTCCGGAGTGTTGGACATGGAAGGCCGCGCGCTGCAGGACGCGCTGAAATGCAGGGGTCTGCTGGGGGTCGACGCGGCGTCCCTCCGGGAATTTGTCGACCTCGCTCTCGAGGAACGCTGTCAGGTCACGCTCCAGACTCTCGAGGTCACATCCTACGGCCTTCAGGACATCGGCCGTCGATGGGTCGTGGAGGAGTGCAAGCAGGACGTGCTCAAGGGTCAAGAACTCGTGGCGGCGCCTCGTGGCTTCGTCGAGGGCGCGAGACAGGGCCACACGCAGGTCATCGGCGAGGTTCATTCGGGCTCCGTGGTGCAGAGGAGGGGATAGCCAGATTCTCGGGCGTATCGAAGGGTTTTCGTAGACTTGGCTTCGGCAATCTCGGCAGAGAAGACTCCAGCCACACCGACGCCTGAGCGGTGAACCGTGAGCATGATTCGGGTCGCCTCGGCTGCGGAACGGTTGAACACGGACTCGAGGATCTCGACGACAAATTCCATCGGGGTGAAGTCATCGTTGTGCAGCAACACTTTGTGGCGCCGAGGACGCTTCACGCGCTCCTTGACCATGGTCTGTTCATCGCGTCGTGTGCGGGGCGTCTGCTTCTTGTCGGACATGGCCTACTGGGGAGTGGGGGTGGGAGTAGTGTACTGCACGCCGTCCTACGAGGAAACACCCGTGTAGGAGTGTGACTTCCGGGGTGGCCTCCCTGACGGTTCCCCGGTTAAGCCGACGGCATGAGCACGAGCAGCGAGATGGTGACCAACGGCGTACGCATTCGCGTGGCACCGGAGTACCTGGAGGACCAGTCGGATCCTGTGGGTGGTGTCTGGCTGCATGCCTACCACGTGGTGATTGAGAACCTGGGTGACCAGCCCGTGCAGCTCATCTCGCGGCACTGGATCATCACCAACGCGCGTGGTGAGGTGGAGCATGTTCGCGGACCGGGAGTCGTGGGACACCAGCCGATGTTGCAGCAGGGCGAAGCCTTCAACTACACGAGCGGCTGCCCACTCAACACCTCCATGGGCACGATGCACGGTTCATTCAGAATGGTCCGCGATGACGGCGTCACCTTCGATGCGGAGATTGCTCCCTTCACCCTGAGCGAGCCGTTTGGCCTGAACTGAGGCCGCATCTGTGACCAAGGCCGAGAAGGTTGCCCGAATACAGGCTCAGCTTGAGGCGCTCTACAGCGAGACTCCCATTCCGCTTGAGCACGATACACCCTTCACACTCTTGATCGCGGTCCTGCTGAGCGCTCAGACCACGGACAAGAAGGTCAACGAGGTGACGCCCGCGCTATGGTCGGCGTACCCGACGGTAGAGGCGCTCGCCGCGGCGGACCCGGAGGAGGTTCGGGGCATCATTCGAGAGATTGGACTCGCGCCGACAAAGTCAAAGAATGTGGTCAAGCTCGCTCGCTTGTTGATTGAGCGGCACGGCGGTGAGGTGCCGGCGACCTACGATGCTCTGGAGGCTCTGCCGGGCGTAGGACACAAGACCGCGAGCGTAGTGATGTCGCAAGCCTTCGGTGAGCCGGCCTTTCCAGTCGACACCCACATCCATCGCCTGGCTTACCGGTGGGGATTGTCGAGCGGGAAGAATGTGGTGCAGACGGAGCGAGACCTCAAGCGCCTGTTCCCACGCGAGGCCTGGAACGGTCTGCACCTGCGAATCATCTTCTTTGGGCGTGAGTATTGCCCTGCGCTGTACCACGCGCCGGAGCAGTGTCCGATCTGCTGCTGGGCCGGGGTATCTTCGCGTCTGAGAGCAGAGACCAAGCGCCGAAGCAACAAGCGCTAACTACAGGGTCCCGGTGTCGCATCCTGCGTCTTCATCGATCGCACCATTGCAGTTGTTGTCGGCACCATCGCAGACTTCTTCCGCTCCCAGGTGAGAGGTTGGGTCTTCGTCGTCGCAGTCGCTGGGTGACCCGGTGGTGCCCTCAGGCTGAGTGCACGAAAAGATGGGTGCTTCGGCATCACCGTGCCCGTCGCCGTCCGTGTCCGGGTACCAGGGCACCATCGCATCCTCGTCTCCATCATCCACGACCCCGTTACAGTCGTTGTCGACTTCATCACACACATCCGCCGCGCCGGGGTGGACCGTCGCATCGAGCTCGTCGCAGTCGCCACTCCAGATGACATAGCCGTCCGGCAGATCGCATGCCTGTACGGGGTCCTCAGCGTCGCCATAGCCATCGGCATCTTGGTCTCGATAGAACGTGCGCCTGTCCGCTGCCTCCTCGTCTGTGAGGTCATCGCAGTCATTGTCGACACCGTCGCAGACTTCTTCGGCGGCGGGGTTCACGGCCGCCTCGCTGTCATCGCAGTCGAGAGAGTTGTCCGCGTACCCATCCGGCAGCTCGTCGCACGGAGTGATTCGGCCCTCCGAGACCCCGAAGCCGTCCCCGTCGAGATCGGGGTACCCCACGACCAAGCGGTCCTCCGAGCATTCCTCGGGAACACTCTTGGTTTGAGCCGCCTCATCACACCCCACGATGGTTGAGACGAACAGGACGACAGCGGACCGGATGAGCGATGTCAACATTGGGACAGCCTATCACCAAGCAGCCCCAGGGTCAGTTACTCGGTTCCCATGTTGAACCTAATGGTTGTCCTACTGCTCAAGCTCAGTTCGGCGCAGGCTGAGACCGGCCCTGAGACGCGCTCGGAGCTGCGAGGAATCTGGGTCACGCGCTGGACCTATGGGTCTGAGCAGGATGTGACTCGGATCATCGGCGAGGTGGCGGATGCCGGATTCAACACCGTCTATTTTCAGGTTCGAGGACAGCACGATGCCTTCTACAAGTCGTCGATAGAGCCATGGGCTCAAGAACTCACCGGCGTCCTTGGCCAGGATCCGGGCTGGGATCCGCTGGCCGTCGCTGTGGCCGCGGCCCGTGAGCGCGGGGTGAAGCTCCATGCGTACATCAACGCCTTCACGCTATGGCGAGGTGTGAAGCCCCCGTCATCCAGCTTGCCCTCGCATGCATGGGATGATCACGCCGACTGGATCGTCGCCCGTGAGGACGGAATGCCGATGGAGCTGAGCGAGGGCTACGTCTACTCGAGCCCCGGTAACCCCGACGCTAGGAAGCGCTTGGCGGATGTCGCAAGAGATATAGCCAAGCGCTACGATGTCGACGGGATTCACCTCGACCACATCCGGTACCCGGATGCGGATTATGGCTATGACATGAGCTCACTTGCTGCGTGGGAGTCGGCGGGGCGGCCCGACTTTGACGACTGGCGCCGGCAGCAGGTCACCGAGGCCGTGAAAGCGGTGAGTGGTGCCGTTGATGTGCCCGTGTCAGCGGCCGTTTGGGGGGTTTACGTGAATCGATGGGGTTGGCCTGGCGTGTCAGAGGGGCTGCATCGATACCTGCAGGACGCCGGTGCGATGACCCAGCAAGGTTCAGTTGATGCATTGATTCCCATGACGTATTGGCGGGCGGATCCCGGGAATCGGTTGGATTTTGGCCTGTTGGTCGAGGAACATCTCACGCGCGCAAATGGCCGGCACGTCTACGCTGGGATCCGCGCGGACCCGACCTGGGGAGCCGAAGCGGTGGTGGCGTGTGTAGAAGCCGCTCGAAAAGCAGGGGCCCACGGGGTTGTGGTGTTCGAGTACAGCGAAGGTCGGGCGTACTTTGAGGCCCTAAAAGCGACCGTCTTTAAGGAGCCTGCAGTCCCTCCCGCGATGGACTGGCGGTAGTATCTCAACCCATGAACAGACTGCCCACCCAAATCGATGTCACCTCCGATCGCTTCAAGGAGAACCATGCGTCGATGGTCGCGGCCTTGGAACAGCTTCGGGATGACCTAGGCCGTGCCCGTGAAGGGGGTGGAGAGAAGTACACCTCGCGTCATCTGGCGAGAGGAAAGATGCTGCCACGAGAGCGCGTTGAGCGGCTACTTGATGAGGACGGTTGGTTCCTTGAGGTCTGTCCGTTGGCGGCAATGGACCTCGATGGTCTCCGTCCCGGCGCCCGAATCATCGGTGGAGTGGGCGTCGTAGAGGGAGTGGAGTGTGTGATCAGCGCGAGCGAGTCCACCGACCAAGGCGGGGCCATTCACGAGTATGGGGTGAAGAAGTCTCAGCGATTGTCTGAGATTGCAATGGAGAACCGCCTCCCGATGCTCAGCCTTGTGGAGTCCGCGGGAGCCGATCTGCCCAACCAGGCGAACATCTTTGTGCCGGGCGGCCGTGGCTTTCGAGACCTCACAGAGCGAAGCAAGGCCCGGATACCCACGGTTTGTATGGTGTTTGGTTCGTCCACCGCGGGGGGAGCGTATCTCCCCGGTATGTCTGACTACACCGTGATGGTCGCGGAACAGGCTCAGGTCTTTCTAGCGGGGCCACCGCTGGTCAAGATGGCCACCGGTGAGGTGGTCGATGAAGAAACACTCGGCGGCGCCGAGATGCACGCCCGAACCAGTGGCTTGGCCGACTACCTCGCATCGGATGAGCTCGATGCGATTCGAATCGGACGGGAGATTGTGCGCTCGATAGGCTGGGAGAAGGCCGGACCCGGTCCTGAGTCCGGAGTACCGGATCCGCCGGCTCACGATCCCCGAGAACTCTACGGCATTGTGAGTGCAGATCCCAAGGTCCCATTCTCCGCCAGAGAGGTGATTGCGAGGGTCACCGATGGGAGCCGGTTCCATGAGTTCAAGCCGCTCTTCGGTCCCACGCTGGTGACCGGGTTTGCGAGAATCCATGGCTTTCCAGTTGGGATCTTAGCGAACGACGGGGTTCTCTTTGGGGAGAGCGCCGAGAAGGGTGCTCAGTTCATAGGGCTCTGCAATCAGCGAAATATACCGCTGGTGTTCCTGCAGAATATTGCGGGGTTTATGGTCGGGTCCGCCGTTGAGCAGGCCGGCATCACTCGGGCCGGCGCGAAGATGATAAACGCGGTGAGCAACTCGACAGTTCCTCACATCACCATCATGACCGGCATGTCCTATGGTGCGGGTAACTATGCGATGTGTGGCCGGGCGTATGGGCCCCGGTTTCTCTACACCTGGCCGAACCACCGGATTGCGGTCATGGGTGCCGAACAGCTGACGGGCGTGCTCGACATCATCAAGCGTGCGAGCGCAGCAAAGCGCGGCCAGGAGGTCAATGAGCAGGAACTGGCCATGATGAAGCAGATCTTGGGAACCAAGATTGACTTTGAGAGCCAGGCAAGACACGCCACCGCTCGATTGTGGGATGACGGCATCATTGATCCGGCGGATACTCGCGATGTCATTGGCATTTCGCTCTCCGCATGCCACTCGGCTCCCGTGGAGGGGACCACCAGCTGGGGAGTCTTCAGACATTGATTAGGCGTCTGCTGATAGCGAATCGTGGAGAGATCGCGGTGCGAATTGCTCGAACGGCTGCGGCGCGCGGTATCGAGACGGTTGCCGTGTTCACGGAGGCCGATCGAGGCAGCCTTCACATCAGGCGGTGTGACAAGGCGGTGCGAATTGCTGATTACCTCGCCATTGACGCCATCATCGCAGCCGCGGAGCGAGTGGGGGCTGATGCCGTTCACCCGGGCTTTGGCTTTCTTGCTGAGAATGATTCCTTTGCCTCCCAAGTGGAGCGGGCAGGGCTAACCTGGGTTGGGCCGCCACCTGCGGCCATCGCCGCGATGGGGTCGAAGGCCGGTGCTCGAGCCCTCATGGCCGAGGCGGGCGTTCCCGTCCTTCCTGGATACGACGGCGACGACCAGTCCGATGAGACTCTCTTCGCAAAGGCCACCGAAATCGGCTGGCCTGTGATCATCAAAGCCAGCGCAGGCGGTGGCGGGAAGGGGATGCAAGTCGTTGAAAATGAAGAGCATTTTAGGCATGCCCTGGGGGAGGCTAGGCGGCTGGCTGCCTCGGCCTTTGGCGACGACCGCATGGTGTTGGAGCGCTACCTCGAGCATGCGAGGCACGTTGAAGTCCAAGTCATGGCGGACACCCAGGGCACCTGCATACACCTCTGGGAGCGAGAGTGCTCGGTTCAGCGCCGCCACCAAAAGGTCATTGAGGAGGCTCCGAGTCCCGCGTTTGAGCGGGAGGGTGGGGAGGCGAAGCGTGCCGAGCTCTGCCAGCATGCGGTCCGTGCAGCACAGGCGGTCGGATACGTCGGTGCCGGCACGGTGGAGTTCGTCCTCGACGGCGACGGCTCAGCGTACTTCCTCGAGATGAACACGCGGGTTCAGGTAGAGCACCCGGTCACAGAGTGCATCACCGGTGTGGACATCGTGGCTCTGCAGATTCAGGTCGCTGAAGGCCAGCCACTCACGCTTCGACAAGATGAGGTGGACGCACTCGGATGGGCCATGGAGGCTCGGATCTACGCCGAGGATCCGGACAACGGCTATCTGCCCAGCACCGGCACCATCCATTGTTGGGAGGCGCCGTCAGGCGAGGGTGTACGGGTAGATGCGGGCGTCGAGACGGGTTCGGAAGTCACGGTTCACTATGACCCAATGTTGGCCAAGGTCATCGCTCATGGGTCGAGTCGAGCGGAGGCAAACAATCGGCTTGTTAGTGCCCTCAGGCGTCTCGTCGTCTTCGGCGTAACCACCAATCGCGACCACCTCCTTCGCGTGCTGCACCACCCTGCTTATGGTCGTGGTGAGCTGCACACCCGCTTCCTCGAGGTCCACGCCGATACCATTGGCCCGCCCGACGAGGACGTTCGACTGCAGGCCGCGCGCGCCGCCGCTATTAGCGATTGGCTCATGCGCCCGGTGGCGGCACTGCCGGGCCTTGCTCGCAACTGGCGCAACAATCGCTGGCGGGGTGTGCAGTATTCGCTTGCTGCAGGCTCAGTTGATGCCGAGGTATCGGTGGTACCCTCTGAGGGTGGCCTGATCGTGGATGGATGTCCTGTTTACGCTCATTTCAGCGCCGACGGATGGCTCCATCTTGAAGAAGAGGGTGCGGTGCGCTCGCTGAGGGTCTTCAAGGTGGGCGCCACTTCTTGGGTCCACGATGGTGAGGTCATCACGAAGGTGGAGCACCGACCGAGATTCGTCATCCCGGGTCAGGAGGTCGCGGCGGGAGGGTGCATCGCTTCGATGCCAGGAAAAGTCGTTCAAGTCCTTGTTACTGAAGGACAAGTCGTTGAGCGTGGCCAGCCGTTGGTGGTGATGGAGGCGATGAAGATGGAGCAAACGATGAGCGCTGCCACGGATGGGACGGTGGTAGGGCTGAACGTGTCGGTCGGTGACCAGGTC
>CAZKOI010000063.1:0-13426 GCA_964554315.1 uncultured Enterobacterales bacterium
AACTCCGCCTCCTCGATGGCCTCCAACTCAACACAATGGCCATGAGGAACGACCTGCTTCATCGACGCCGAAGGCGTGCCGGCCACCATCACCACCACCTCGTTGAGCCGACGTGCGATGGCTCGCTGAAGATCGGCATTCCACTCGGCAATGTCCTGCCAACAGGCGGCCGGAGGAACCGCTACAGAGGGCCGAAAGGCGGGACCCAGTCCCTCAGGATCCGCCATCAGGGCATCCTGAGCGGCCTCGGACTGACGAAACATGAATTCATAGCGGCTACCAGGATCGGGGAGCGCGCACAGCCTCTCGACGAGGGCATGCTCGCCGGGCAGCGCCGGAACCGGCACCCGGTCGAGTGAGGGCCGAAAGAGCTTCTCGTAGGCGTCTCGACCCGCCGGGTGGAAGGGGACCGCTGAGAGTCGTGCCCACCATGCGTCTGCGTCGCCACCCTCCGCCTCAACCTGCCCGCGGATGCAGGTGGCGAGGAGGGTCTTCCACAGCCGCTCCCAGTGGAGCTCGGGCGAGGGCCTCACGCTCAGCCAAGCAGCCGCTAGCCCCAGACCCAACACCAGCAGTTCGACCGCGCTCTCCACTCTCTGATCCTCACCGCGCCTGTGCGCGCAGTCATTGTAATCGGGTCAGCGCCGTGGCGGGTTTGGGACGGGGCGTGTGCGGACTGGAACCGGCTCGGGGGGCAGCGGCACGAGACCGGCCACCTGCTCGATGAACCCCTCGACCCATCGGACCACCTTTTGCTTCCATCCACTTTGACGTGACTTCGTCACTACGCGCCTCGCTATGACAGTATATGCACGGATCACACCCCACTGTCCTCAAGAACCGTGTTGTTTTTCGTCTCGCCGCTTTTCTATCGCTGGCTTCTACCCCTGATTCTGGTTGCCTTTGTGCTGCTCGGATCAGCGGGAATCACCGAGATGGGCGTGGTCGGTGAGGTGGCGTGGAGCTGGATGGTGGGAGACCCGGAGATTCACCACGCCAGCGCCCTTCCGACCCATACGATCGGGCCCCTGAAGGTGGCCAGCACCCGGCCCATGGCATCGCTCTCCATAGGCGACAGCCACTGGCCGCTGGCGATCAACGTCTACACTGGCGGATGGCCGGACTGGCCCGCTCGAGCACTCTCGCCGCTCGGTATTGGCGCAACGCAAGGGTTGCACCTCCTGGGTGGGGCAGCGTTGATTGCGTTGGTGCATCGATTCCTTCGCATTCATGCCACACAGACGGCAGCAACCCTGGGTGCCCTCCTCCTGGCTACGGACTGGACGTTCATGTTCTTCCGTCGAGCCCTCGGTGGCACCGAGCTCGTGCTCACGGGTGCGGTTCTACTCTGCCTCTGGGCGCTGTGGAGTCGTCGGTGGGGCGGCGGGCGCCACGGACTCACCGCGCTCGCTCTCGGGGTGGGCATGGGGCTCAGCGCAAAGCTGACCTTCGTTCTCTCTCTTGCCGCCCTACTGCTCACAGCCCTCTTGATGCGCTGGGACAAGCCGCGACTGCGTCCACCCCTCCCGAATCGATGGACCCCCGCCTGTGTCGCACTTCTACTGCCCCTTCTTCCCTCACTCATCGCTTGGTCTCACATGCTCGTCGCCGACTTACCGACGCTCAGCAGCCACGATCACCTGTCTACTCAGCTTGAGCGACTCTCCGCCACGCTAACCGGAGGCCCTAGACCCGATCGAGAGACGCTCGCAGCGCTCTTGGCGTGGCTGGGGGACGGCACCAGCTTTCTCAGCGCAGCCTGGGGCGCAGAGGCCCGCCCTTGGCTGACACCCGCACGAGCCGTGGGTTGGCTGATCGTTGTTCTCGGTGTCCTCAAGGCCTGGACCCATCGAGACCCCACGCCTCGCCTCGCGCTGACGCGCTTTTGCTCCGTCTTCCTCGTGATTCAGGTCTTCTTTCTGTGGGTCGTCGCGCGAGACCTCCACCATCTCGCCGTAGCGACCCCCGTCCTAATGATCGTGGCCGCCCTCGCGATCGATGACTGGGCATCGCAGTTCGGCGCAAGAATCAGCCTTCGCAGGACCGCTGTGGCCGTGCTGTGTGCGGTACCTTGGGTGAGCCAAGGCATCGATAGCATCGCCCAGACGGATGGTTTGCTCGCGAGCATTCCTCGACCGACCGTAGCGCTCAGTGGACAGAGGGCCGTAGTGGAAATGCTCCAGACAGCACAAGCTCGTCGTGTGGTCACGATGGACTACGAGTCGGCGGGCGCCCTCGACATTCTCGCCCCCGATATTCAGTTCCAGCATGGGTGGACCGTCGTCCTTCGAGACCGCACCCATGCGCTGGACCGCCTCATGGTTCACGCGACCGGAGACCACTTGCTCGTGGTGCCCTCGTCACCGCCATGGACCTACAACCTCAGGCCTCGGGCAGAGGACCTCGAACGGGTCGCGGAACAGGTCGGTGTCGCGATGGAGGAGGTCGGTCGTCTACCCGACGGTGGCGCTGTCCTCTACGCTGTGGATTCCCAAAGGGGTCAACCCTAGCGCCTTGCCAGGGCGTTCCCGAGGAGCGCGTCCAATCGCGCCACATCGCTTCCAAACGCATCGCGTTCTCCTGGTGAAATAGACCGCGTAGTGGTCCCGTGAACATCAATCGGGTCCAGCACTCGCCGTCCCTTGTTGAGCTGGTAGTGGAGGTGAGGCGCCGTGCTTCGGCCGGTGTTTCCGCTCTCACCCAGGGTCGTGCCCGCGCTCACATGCTGACCGGGTCGGACGCCGGTCTGCGAGAGATGCAGGTACTTCGCGAGCGTGCCGTCTGAGAACTTAAGCTCAACGCAGTTGCCGTTCGCACGGGTGTTCCAGTTGGTTCGGGTCACGGTTCCTGACCGCGTCGCGAGAACAGGGGTTCCGACCGGCGCCTTGAAGTCCATCCCCGCGTGGCTCGGGCGGTCCTTCAGGAGCGAGGTGACCATCTCGTAGTCCGCCAGGGGACTCTCCTTGAGCCGGCGAGCGATCTCGGTGCCGTCTTTCTGCCAGAAACTCGGAAAAGTATCGCCGCGGCGGTGGTACCGATACGCGCTCAGGGTCTTCCCGAGCTTTCCGGACTCCAGCGATGCCGCCACGATCTCAATGCCGTCATCACCTTGGCGCCATGCGAGCCGAATCCGATCCCCCTTTCGGAGGTCGCGCCTCAGGTCAATGTCCCAGTGAAAGAGCCGCGCATAGACTGCACTCAGTGCCGCCCCATTCTCGCTGTCCGCCGCCGCGAAGGTCCGCGCCAACGAGTGGGTCACTTCCTCGTCCATGACGTTCCAGTCGGACGTTGATCGGGCCATCGCGTCATGGACCGCCTCAATGTCCTCGGCCGGGGCGGCCATGGAGGCCGGAACGATCTCGACGGGAGTCGCCTCTGTCGGCGATGGAGCGAGCTCGACCGAGTCTGGCGTCGGCGCGTCAGCGGTTTCGGTTGCGGGGGCTTCCAGTGCCGATGCCGTCGCCGCGCGAGCGGGCGGGGGCCGGTTGGTCACCATGTAGAGATTCAGCGAGAGCGATGTGGTCAGGAGGCCAAAGAGAAGCCAGGGCCGACCAGAGGGGATGTGCGACATATTGGGGGATTTCAGTGAGGGTGCATGGGGGGATACTTCACCCTCACAATTTTCTCTATGCTTGTCAAGCATTTGGCTACAAATCACATTAACTGTCAGTTAATAGATCTGTTTTAAGGTGGATTTTTATCTATTTTATAAAAATAATTCCATGCCCAAAAAAAGCCTCAAGTGCGGCTCTCGATGACCGATCCACTGTCTGCGGTCTAGTGTGCTACTGGAGGAAGAACCGCAGGCGTGAGAGATTGCTGGGGCGGAGTTCACACAGTTGAACGCCGGCTGCTACCCGGACTTTGGCCCGAAACCAACTGCCCCAGCCTCTCTCCGTCACTCCAGAACCAGCAGTCCCTTCTTGAACGACGCCTGCAACTACCCGAGGAGCAGGCCGGCCCTCACTCCATCAAGGGCCGGCCTCTCTCTTGCAGGTCCTCATCGAACCACCGACATGTGGGTCACAAAGAACCCCTCCTCACTCAGCGGGTCGGATCGTTCAACCGTGCTTCCCACAAACCCTTGGCCAAATACGTCCCGAACGTTTCCGGTGAGAGTGGCCCCGGGCAGGCGCCCCGTGACGGCCCCCGTGCCATCGACAGCAAGCAAGACCTGGGCTGGCAGAGCAATGTCGCCCGCTCTTGTGCAGTCGCCTCCAGCGACAAACCACACAAGGATGCCGCCCTCTGGCCCTACCAGGTCCGCCAAGCGCTCGGCCGTTGGTGACGCTGCAAGGTGCCCAAACCCGCTCGTTGGCAGCTGCCCCGCACCTCCAATGGCGGTCCCCGACGGCGTCAGACCATACCGCTTGGCATCTCGCTTGGAGGTGGCAAGGCTGACCAGCCGACCCTCTCGCACCACGGGGAGATCCAGAGGATCGCGAACCACGCCTTCCATGTCGAACGGACAAACCCGAGCTGCAGACGGATTTCTGACCTCCGACAGCGTGAACATCGGAGAGAGATGTGCACGCCCATCGCCCACCTGACCGTCAAAGAAGCTGGCGCCCTGAGCATACGTTCGGCCAACGAGGTCCGTCCTGAACATGCGTATCAGTGACTCGCCCGCCATGCTGTTCAGTCCCGGAAAGATGACTCTCTGACGCCCGGCGCCGTGCTCACCGCGGCGCTTGAAGGCCGATAGGTGTGCGTCGAAGATTCGAAGAACCTCCTCCGTGCTGACGGCTCCCGTCTCAACCGCGACAAAGGTATCGATGATGTTGCCGGATCCCTTCTCCTTGACCACAAAGACCAGCGAAGTGGTGTCTCGGCGGTAGCTCAGGTCGAGGCCATGGTCCGAGGTGATGTCCCACTGCAGGCGCTTTTGCTCGACGCCGTGCGAGAACACAAGATCGGGATGATTCGATTTCAGGCCTGCAAGCACCTCCTCGGTGAGCCGAACCAGTTCATCCTCAGAGCGCGAATCCCCCGCGTGATTGCAGGCCAGCTCTCGGCCGCGCTCAGGCTCGACGTCGTACGGAATCTTGAAGACGAGAGCCTCTCTCGCTCGAACGGTCAGGGCATCCAAGTTCGCCTGGCCAACCGCGCTCGCAACGCCGGCGTATCCTCCCTCCATGACGCGGACGCCGACTTCCGTCTCGGCCTGAGAGCGAATCGAAGCGACAGCCGAGTTCACCACCCCCACCTTGATGGCCTCAGAACGAACCGTGATCACCTCGCGCCAGGTCATGCGAGGCTCATCCGACGCACCCGAACATGGGGGCCTCCGAATCCAACAGAGAGCGGCCACTGCTCCATCTTTCCGCAGCCGCCGCCGACCAAGAAGGGCACTTCGACTTCGTTGCTGAGTCCATCGATCTCGCCCATGGTCTCAAAGACCGTTCCCGTCATGACGGCGACGCGAACCGGCTCGGCGAGCTTGCCTCGGCGGATGCGCCAGGCCAAGCCCGGCGCAATGGTGAACGTACTCATGCCGCTGCCATGGCGCGCTGTCTCGATAAAATATCCGTCCTCAACCCCCTGAAACAGCTCTCGGATCGTCAGGGGCCCGGGCGTAAACGTCGTGGTGGTCATCCGCACGATGGGCTCAAATCGAAAGGAAATGGCTCTCGCGTTGGCCGTAGGGGCCTCCCCGAGCGCCGCCGCCGTCATGCTGCTGTGGAGCCGTCCCATCAAGATCCCATCTTGAATCAGGAAGGTTCGCTGTGTCGGCTGCCCCTCGTCATCATAGGGCATGTAGCCTGAGCCAAAGCCTCCGCCGCCATCGACGATAGACACGCCCTCTGCAGCGACGCGAGAGCCAATCTTCCACTCTTCCATCATGGCCGGATCGCCCAGCATGAAGTCCGCCTCTGACTTGTGGCCGAAGGACTCGTGGGCAAAGATACCCGCCACCTCCGGCGCCAAAATTACGGTTGCCGTGCCCGGCTCGACGGGCACCGCACGGGAAGCAAAGGTCTCGCACTTATCGAGGTGATGGTTGAGACGGACGAGTGCGTCATCCACGGCTGCGCAGAGCGTATGAAAGTGGTGATCGGCCAGCCTAAAGGACTCCGAGACAGCCTCTGCACCTTCACCCAGCGTGAACGAGAGGATGACACCGCCTTCTTGATAGTCATGGTGTACGTCCGCGCCCCGAGACGAGACAAAGCGTCTCTCGCGATGTTGGTCCATCCAGCGTGCAGTCCACGTCTTTATGCTGGGCCGGTTCAGCGCCCCCGCAAAGGTCTCCAGCAGGGCTAGCTTGTCCTTGAGCGGGACACCGTCGATGCGCCTCTCCTCGAACACCAACCTTCGCTCGCGGTGAATCTCGAGGAGCTCCACCCCGCTGTCCCCGGCACCCTGCGGCGCAGAGGTGCTCGCTGAGAGGCGCGCGACAATCTCGGACACTTCATCGAGCTCTGTGGTGGACGAAATGAGCCACGACCCGTTTCGCTGCACGCGAACCAACGCGCCGGTCTCGCTGGTGCTCTGAACATCCTCGAGGTGACCATCCCGCAGAACAATTCGGTGCTCTACGGTCTCCTCCAAGCGCACATCCGCGTACCCCTCCTCGGGGAAGGCTACGGAGCAGTCTAAGAGCGGGGAGTTTGGAGGCATCGGGGCCCCCTAACACATGCCCTCAGCGGTCAAAGGCTCCTTCACGAATCATGCGATCGAGCGCATCGCTCGCCGAGCGCTCCTGGACGAGGCCCGCGGTTCGGTGCGGCCGCGCCGCCGGTCGGCGATGGGAAGGAGGTTGAATCGGAGGCGAGATCTTGCGGACCGCGAGCGCATCTCTCAGGGATCCCTCGATGGCCTCATCGAAGTCCACCTTCGATGCCACGCTCAGCACCTGATCGAGGTGACTGGTGCGCCCTCTCGCGCGGAGCTGGAGATAGAGGCGCAGATCCTCCGGAAAGTCGGGTGAGCGCCCGACCGTGGCGAGCGCCGACCGCCGAAACATGGTCCCCGCCTGCCAAAAAGGTGTCGGCGCTTCCGCTGCCTTGTAGGGGTTTGCCTCGGCGACCAAGCACCCTTGCTCGTCCACCAGCACCAGATTGGAGGTCACTGCGTCGATGTGCGGGTTCAGCGTGAGCTCCGCATGTTGCCTGCCGAACCGGGCAGGGAGACTCCGGACCCCTGGCACGCAGAGGGCAACAAGGCGCGCAGCAGTCGCATCGAGTCCGGCATGGAGGGACTCCCCTGAAGACACGCCTGGCCCTAGTCGAACGACGGTCGCACCCTCGACCCGGCCTACTCCGCTGTCCGTCTGGTCGAGGACAACGATGTGCGGCGTGACGTCACGCTGACGCGAGAGGTCTGAGAGGTTGACCGGCAGAGAGCGCCAGTTCGAGTCGTCAATGATGACGAAGGCTGCGGTGGTGGGGGGTGTTGCGTGTTCCATAACGCCCACGGTTCGGACGGAAGGACGCTCGCTTGAGTCTATTCAGCAGGCACAGCGGAGGACACGTTCTCAGTGATCCAGGCCAGGTAGGCTGAGAAGCCGCCCTCTACGGGAATCGCCAGTACCTCAGGACAATCATACGGATGAAGCGCCACTACGCGCTCAGTGAGCCGACTCAGGGCTGATGCTGTCGTCTTGAGGATCACGATGACCTCCGGGTCTTGGCAGACTTCGCCCTTCCACCGATAGATGCTTCGTACGCCTGCTATCAGATTCCCACAGGCAACGAGACGCTCCTCGAGGAGAGTCCTCACCAACTGCTCGCCCGTGTTCCCGTCCGGGACCGTGACCATCACCACGCGCGCCTCCGTCATGAATCCTCCATGCCTACTCGGCTCAAATCAGTCATAATCGCAGCGAGGTCAACCTGTGAAGAAACTGCTCTCCGTGATGATGGCTGGGGTCCTGGGCTGTGAAAGCCCTAAGGGCACACTTGCGCCGTTTGAGGAGCAAACCTGTGCGGTGAGCGCCCGCTTTCTGTTCCCGGACGGGACGCAGGCTGAGTACGACGAGTGCCAGGAGGTGCTCTTGGATGCCACCTACGAGTTCGATCCCGACAATCCTCCTGAGGTGCGCAGCTTCAAGATTCAGTTCACAGGCACCGACGATCCGGACTTTGAGTGCTGGCTCGTCATGACGAGTCACGGTATCTGCGGCCCAGGACGTTACGGAGTGGGTGTTGGCGAGAGCACAACCGTGGAGTTCGCCAGCTACGACTGTGCAGGCGTAGGCGACGCCTACGAGGGTCGCTACAGGGCCACCTCGGGCACCCACTTGATCGACGTGGTCGACGCAGGCGATGTGGTCGGCAACTTCGAGAACGAGGACCTGTTCACGACCTTCCGCGGCAACCTTGAGGCCGAGACCGACAACGGTATCCTCGTCCAGCTGAGCAACTACGAAGTCAAGGCCTACATTCGTGGCACGGACGCCGAAGAGGCCACCTGTCTCCCGGCCGATTGAGTCAGCGGTCGGCCTTCGAGCCTCCTAAGCAGGGGGGGGACACGCTCGCCCCGCCGCCCTGTTCCGCCCATTCCGAAGGCGTCAAGGTCTTCAGAGCCAGGGCATGAACCGACCCCGCCATCTCCCTGTTCAGCGCCCGGTAGACCGCCTGGTGCCGCGCCACCAGGCGTTGTCCATCAAAGGCCTCGGCCACCACGAACACATTGAAGTGCGACTCTGCCCCGACAGGAACATTGTGCATGTGGGACTCATCGACCACATCAAGGTGAACCGGGTTTAGTGCGTCAACGAGCTTGGCGTGAATGGTCTCAGACATCGTCATGGTCAACGATTACCACGATGCGCCCTGAAACGAAAATCGGGGACGCCGTTTCCAGCGCCCCCGAAACCCAACCCAAATGAACAGGATGTCCTGTCTCCCCAACAACCGTGGAGAGGCCGCAGGGTGGCCCCTGCAGGCTCGAACAAAGCGTAATCACCCAACGCCACCGCAAAGCCAAAGAGGGAACCTGTCACACCCTCGTCACCTTCCGCACCCAAGTCACCGGTTTGTCACCAGAATCGGTTAGGACAACCGTGTAGAGTGCACAATGTTACCGCGTGCGCGGGCTCGCGCGCTCTGACGACTCCAGACAAGGAAGCGACGATGCGAATTCTCAGTCTCGTACCTGCAGCCATCCTCACCGCGTGTGTGACTACGCCCCCCGCTGATCCGACGACGGGCGTCTTTGATGGCGAGCAAACCGACGGTAGCCCCGGCAGCCAAGCCTGGGGAGCGGAGGACATCTCTTGTACGAGTCACAGCGACTGCAATACGGGCGAGAGCTGCCTGAACGATGTCTGCCAGCCCTCCCAGTGTGAAGGAGGTCTGGAGAACTCCACGGCACCCATCGGCTCGGCCTTCACCTTCTTCGCGGACAATGAAGTCGGGGTCGCGGACCGTCGCAGCTACGAGGGAGGCTATTGGATCGACACCTACTCGCCCGACGGCCACTCTCCGGACTATGCCGGCTCAACCGAGCTCGCGTCGACGGCTCTGGTCGACGTCAGCGGTGGCCGCTTCACCAAGGGGCAACGAACAGCACAATACGTCACCGCGATTGAGGGCCGTAGCGCCTTCGGATTCAGCACAAGCCGCGGCTCAGACGCTGAAGACATGGACTGGGTCAGCCTCTCGTTTCAGCCTGCCGCGCTGGACGTTGGTGACACGGACGCGGACGGACTCGATGAGGTTGTGGTGGTCTCCTTTGACGGACGCCTCAGCAACTGTCATCTGGACAGCGGCTCCTGCGAATCCTGGGCTTTTAGCGAGGATCAAGACCTTGACTTCTTGGACGTCGCAGCCGGAGACATCGACGGTGACGCGGTGGCTGAGATCATCGCTCTCGTCGAACTAGACGGTGACACAGTGGTCTACGTCCTCAACCAAGACTACGAGGGCAAGGGCCAGCCACAGTCCTACCAACGCTTCGTCGATGACGCCATCCGTCTCGATGTAGGCGACCTGGACGGCGACCGTATTGCGGAGATCGCCGTCTTGCTCGACAAGGACAGCATCCCCTTCTGGGGTGAGACCGATGGCCTTCAGGTCTTCAACGCCGACACATCCGCGGGGGAGGGGGAGACTGGCGAGCTGCTCTTGGCCGCAGAGTCGGACACGCCAGACCTTGAGGAAGCCGAAGATATCGAGGTCGCCGACACCGACGCAGACCAACTCGCTGAGATGTACGTGATCGACAGCACGGGGCAGCTCGCCGCCTACGAGACCAACTACGGTACGATCACCGAGCGCTTCAACTATCGGCTGAGCGTGAGCTCCGAGCCCTTCCGGCTCGCCTTGTCGGACGCCGACGGCGACTCCCCTATGGCGACCTTGATTGACGACGAGCCCGTGCTCGCCAGGGGCGCACCCGTTCCCTCCGCCATGATCCTGATGCCCCCCTACGACGCGGACCACTCCGCAGGGCCCTCGAGTTCTTTCTACGGCTCCAGCGAGTCTACGGGCGAGTCGTACTCGGACACCGTCTCGCTCGGTATGAAGGTTGACATCGGGGTGAAGGCAGAGTTCATGGACATGTTCGGGGTGTCCTACGGCAACTCGGTCGGCTGGCGGGTGAAGCAGACTTACGGTGAGGGCTTTCGGACCAGCGTAGGCGCCCGGTTTGGGATGAGCGCGGACCCTGACATGTACGGCCCCTACCACGGCGCCGTGGTCCTCTCTTGGGGCTGCTTTGACACCTACACCTACGAGATCGATGACCCCAACGGCCTCGCCTCCAACATGGACGGTGAGAGCTTCGTGGTCACCGTCCCGGTCGGCGGCTCGACCAGCGTCTGGTCCCTGGCACGGTACAACGCCATGGCTGAGGCGCTCGGCACGCTGCCGGTCTTAGAGGTGCCCTACGAAGTCGGCAATGTCAATGCCTACCCCTCCACGCCGGAGCGCATCGACGGCAGCGCCATTCCTGATGAAGACATGGTGTTCAAGGATCCCACCTGGTACACCGCGCCCGACGTGGGTAGCGTCTCTTACCGCTCGCAGTACAGCACCGACCAGTCCACCTCGACGTCCTTCGATACCTCCATCGGTACCTCCGTCGGTGTTTCCGCAGCAGGCGTCCAGGTTGGACTGGGCGCAGAGTACGGCTGGGGCGAGGGCTACAAGCTCTCTCTCGGGACAGCCGCCATGTTCTCTGGCAAGGTCTCGGCCGTCCCCGACAACCCCAGCACACCAGAAGACGAGTACAACCTCTACGCCTTCCGCTTCGCGCCGGTGGTCTACCGCCACTGGTACACCAACCCTGTCGGGGAAGATGCGGCGCTGTTCGTGATGACCTACGCGGCTGACCGGTAAAGTTTATGCGTCCGCTGCTGGCCTTGACCGTGCTCACCGGCACCGGCTGCAAGTCAGGCACGCTTGCGTCTGGCGAGTGGGGGACGTTTCGGTACTTTGGTGAACTCGAGGGTGTGGCCCCCATTCGCGAGGAGCCCGATGACCTGCAGGAGCCACTGGTTCTGCTGCCTCCGGTGACGGATCGCGAAGGACACATCTACGTTGTCCATGAGCAGGTCACTAAGGATGCTGTGGTCTACGTCGGCGACCCGTACGGGGGCTGGAGTCGAGGATGCCCGCCGAGCGAGACCCCGCTGCCTAATGCCGACCAAGACGATGAACAGGTTCATGGTGTCCTCGGCACCTCCTACGACATGGCCTGGCTGTGGACGGGAGACGCACTGGTTCAGGTGTCGGGCTCAACCGGCGAGTGTAAACAGGTCATCGACAGGGACCCGCTGACCCTGACGGACCTTCGCGTTGTCGCCGCGATGCCCTATATTCACGAGACCCCCGCGAGGCGTACGCTGAACGCGTGGGTGCAGGGCACCAACGACGCCATTGCGCGCAACCCGCCCTTTCAGGTCGTCGTGGACCTCGATCTTCGACGCTATGTTGCGTCATCGGTCTTCGAGCCGGACGGCGCGACCTGCATCGATGTCCTCGGTGTCGGCTCGGATCCCTCCGCGGCCGAGAGCGTCGTCGTGGTCGCGTACAACTACGATGGCTCGCGCATCCGAGAAGCCCGGTTCATCGACGCCGATGGCCGCACCACAGCGCGAGCTTCGCTGGACATTGGCTCGGATGATGTCTTTGTCTGTGCGAGCGCTGATGCCGGCCCGACGCCAGAGCCCCGAGTCCGGGGATTCCTGCAGGCGAATGATGTGGGCGTGTACGCAGGCTTGCTCGACGACGGCACCCTCTTGAGCTTCAACTCGGGAGGGGGTGCAGCGAAGGCGCTTCCCGACTTTGAAGTCCAGGGCATGGTGAAGGTCGACGGAAGTCTCTATGTGACAGGTGTGTACGACAACCGCCCCATTGCTGCCGAGGTCCGTGGAACCGGCGAGGTCAGCGACGCCGTGCGGTGGGAGGCAAGCGAGCGCGCCGCCGCTGGCTTGCTCAACTCGATTGACGTCTTGGACGAGCGCTACAGCCCCGCCTAGCCCGTTCAGTGGAGGAGTCCCGTGACGGCGATCGGTACGTGGCCCCTGATGACACCTCACCCCATCGACACCTATGCGCTGCAGACCACCGGCTGGCTGGTCGCAGGGCCGACCTTTGAGTCGACTCAGCTGAGGACGGCGGTAGCCTTTGCACCCGTCGGCGTGACGGTTCCATGATGGGCGTCCTCCCAACACTGGGCTTGGTGGCCGCGCTCGTCGGCCCCGCAGCGGCCAGCGACGGCAAAGCCTCGGCTCTGATCCGTACCCACGGTTACGTCGCACCTCAGTTCCAGGCCGTCTTCCGTCCCGACGCGAGACCCGTCGATCAGAGCCGCATCGGAATGACCAAGTCCAAGGCCGGCCTCATCTTCGACGGCCAGGTCACGCGGACTTGGACGTTCAAGATCCACTTTGTGGTGGGGGGCGAGACCTTCAACGCGCTCACGATGGCTCGGCCAGTCGATGAGAACAATGACGGCTCCACCGACTCGGTCAGCATCGAGTCTCGGGAGACCATTGGCGACATGGTGGTGGAGTCCACCGTGACCTACCGACCGATCGATGCGATCCAGCTTCGTCTCGGGAGAATGCGAATCCCCTTCACCAGCCAGGCCCAGAGCCCAAATACGGACTTGATGTTCCCGGAGCGCTCAGGTCCAAACCAGACCTTCATCAAGGGATCCGATCTGGGCGTGCTGGCCAAGACCCAGCTGCTGGACGGTCGCATCAAGGGTTCAGCCGGCGTCTTCAATGGCTCCTCGACGAATGCACTGAAGACGGATCGGCAAGGCGTGCTCTATACCGGTCGCCTCGACCTGAACCCGCTCGGTGATTTTGGGTTCTCCGAGACCTCTGAGTGGGCCGGGCCCTTCCTCTTTGGGCTGGGCGCAGGTGTCATCTACAACCCCTACACCGCTTACGACTCTGCAGGGTACGCAACGGTGTCCGTGACCGACGAGCGCTACAGCGCCAGCGGTCGCATGTCCTTCTACGGCCTCT
>CAZKOI010000064.1:0-13284 GCA_964554315.1 uncultured Enterobacterales bacterium
ACTCGCGCAATGCGTTCCGCTGGTTTGTTGACATGGGCAACCTGGACTGGTGCACCAATGGAAACGCGAACTTCCGGACCATCATGCGCACGCCGGTCGACCCGTTTGGGGGCGGCGCGGTGTATCACTCCATGAGCATCGACGGATACTTTGCGCCGATCCCTGGTCTCGTCATCCTCATGCCGAGCACGAGCTTCGACGCCTTCGGGCTTCTCAAGACAGCAGCGGACTACGGTGGTCCGGTATTGGTCCTCGAGCCGAAGTGGATGTACCGGCAGTCCCTCGGACCGGCCTTCCCAGGTGAGCCCACGGACAAGGACGAGATTGCGAGGCTTCGGAAGGGCCTGATGCGCGGTGAGATACCGGCGATACCCTCGGATGTTCGGGTTCCTTTCAGTAAGGCGGCGATTCGTCGCGAGGGCGCCGACGTGACGATTGTGGCATGGGGTCGAGCGGTCCACACCAGCATGGACGCAGCAGCGAAGCTGGCTGAAGACGGCATTGACGCGGAGGTCATCGATCTCCGTACCCTCGTTCCACCCGACTTGGACACCGTGATGGCGAGCTGTGAGAAGACGGGACGGCTGGTTGTGGCCGCCGAGGACCGGTCTTTCGCGGGCTTCGTTCGCTCGATTCAGGGGCCTGTCGTCGAGCAGTTTCCGGGCATGCCCACTATTGCACTCGGCCAGAAAAACATACCGGGCATTGCCCAGTCTCTTGTTCTCGAGGACGCCACAATCCTGTCCCGCGACGTCATTGTTGACGGAACGAAGAAGGTCATGAGCACAAAGGTGTCGGGCCAGACTTCTGTGGCCTACATTCCACCTCGGTACTTCCTAAACTAGGGTGCGCAAAGCCCAACGACGAAAGGCTGGCATTTGCCAGCCTTTCTTTTGGTGAGATGAGTCCCTGCACCGGGTGCTGCATCTCGCATTCCCAGTCCCCACCAGGAAAGGAAATCACCCCGCCGACTCGAGAATCGACGGGGTGAAGGTGGCTAACAAGAATCCATCGGGGCCCACTTCAGAGGTTTACGCTGCTCACCGACGGCATCAGCACCAGGGGTGTGTTGCGGCCTCTCTTGGCGTTAACGGGGAGCTCAAGGACTCCAAACCAAGGCATGCACGGCTGTGCGGCCCGGGTTTGCGCTCTCTCTCAGGTGCAGGTCTCTTGGCGTTCCCTGCGTGCCTCCTTGACCTTAGGTGCTGTACACCTGGCCTTCGAGGCTTTCCCGATCAAGAGGTGCTCGGCATGACTACTCACGCTTCGCGGTTCCTTCTCTCCTTCGTCTCGTCTTCAGAGACGCTATCGGATTGCGCGGCTCATTGGAGGGAGTGGGTCTGCCGCTGACCATGCGGCCTGCGAAACATCCACGCCCTTAATGAGCTTCCTCTCTTGTGGTTTTCCAAAGAACACCCCTCCGCCGACATACACAGTGTGCGTCCTGTCCCGGTCTCCGTGGTGGTGACCATCGGCCCGATGTTGCCAAACATCAAGCACCTTCCGCCCCTGTCGTTCCTCCCGACTACGACGGCTTACTCCGCACGCTGCGCTACAGGTCTATTGCACCCTGCAGCCAGCCATGGGGTTCGGATGGTTTCCGCCTCGGCCTCCCTGGTCGTGTGTCACCACACGTCTCAGTCCTCCGCGGCTTTCCCGCATCCGCACCTCACACCCTTCGAAGCTTTTCCCTGCCTGAAAGCCGTCCTGCGTCACCGCAGCCGTTGCCGTCTCGTCGTTACTCGACAGAATGTCACCATTCTGGCTTGCTCGACCTCACGGCCTTTCTCCTTCAAACAATCCGTTGTCGCATCAGGAAGATTTCCTCCTGCTCCGACCCGTTGCTCCCTTGGGCTTGCTTCCCCTTCAAGGTGCTCCCTTCGAGTTCGCTGCCCGTCTGGGCAACCCCGGGGTGTTTCCGCCTTGGCGGCATCACCCTAGGCCACGCCCACCGGAGTGGTCGCGCCCTGAACGTGACGGACACCGTGGCGTCCGTTTGAAGAGCGAGCTCTTCCGTTCCTGCGTACAGTCAACACAAATGCTGCTGCCCGCGACGGCGTCGATGGGATCATCGGTGCCGCCGGCCTGCCGACCGAAGCCAGCCTGCCCTTGGGTTACCCGAGCGGCCTCTCATGCACTTCTTCTTGGCCTGCGCCGACACCGTAGGTGTCCTGCGCCGAACGTGGTGTGCTTCAGAGACCATCTCGACTCGAAGTGGCGTTTGCTTCACTTGTCTTCGACTCTGCCTAGACAGAGTCGCCTGCAGAAGCACTGGTCCCACTCACCACCGGGGTGGCGAAGCGAGAACCGGGATCTGCCGAGACGCCGCTTCACTTGCACGGACCAAAGTCCTTAGTGCATGTGGGCGGTGCGGTGGTCGCTCCCAGGCATGGTTCGTGAGAATCCTGCCTGAGGACGGTCCGCTGTGGAGCTGCCGACCTTCATGAGGTTTGTGACGTCAAAGAACAGTTGAGCTTTCCACGAAACGTGTTCCGCTCTGGCCCGATTTCATCGGTCGTGGCCCGGATTCCCGTAGCCGCCAGAGACATATGCATGTACCGTGCCAACTTTTGACTTAGGCGACGCATAGCGTTTGTGGAAAACTCAAATGGGATCACGATTTCCCACAAAGTTTTCCACAGGCGGATCGCGCCCTGCTATTGGTCGCCATTTTTTGTCTAAAAATATAGGATCTATGTGTGTATTTTTCATTTTTTGAATTGTGATCATTTTGGGAAAAATGGATCCCATACAGGGAGGGTGGGATCACAATTCCCATAGGAGCGAGACAGGCGAGTGGGTTACCGTTAGGAACCTCCTCCCAGCCCGAGTTCTCGGGCAGATTTCTCCACAAGATTCCCCAGAAGCTCACCCGCCATGTCTGTTGACATCTCAAGACTGCGTGCCACCTCGATCGGCGATCTGGTCTCGATTGCCCACGAAATCGGCATCGACAATGCCGCAAATTTGAAGCGCCAGGAGGTCATCTTCGAGATTGTCCGGCACAGGGGTCTAGACAGCCAAGCCGCCTCAGGCTCTGGAGTATTGGAGATTCTTCCCGATGGATTCGGTTTCATGCGCTCGCAAGAGTGCAACTTTGCACCGGGACCCGATGACATCTATGTCAGCCCCAGTCAGATTCGGCGCTTCAACCTGCGAACCGGTGATTTGATTGGTGGGCAGGTGCGAGCGCCGAAGGACGGCGAGCGATACTTCGCGCTGATCAAGATCGAGAGTGTGAATGGTGAGCACCCGGAGGGCATGCGTGCCAAGCCCATCTTTGACTCGCTCACGCCGATCCGACCCGCGACACAGATGCAGTTCACGAATGGGGTAGACAACCTCACGGCGCGTCTCATTGACAACTACTTGCCCATTGGCTTTGGGCAGAGAGTGGCCGTGTTCTGTTCTACGCAGACCGACCGAATCACGCTGTTTTCCGAACTAATCCACGGCATCCGGTCAAATCATCCGTCCACCAAGGTCCTGCTCTTGCTCTTGGATGAACGACCCGAGGAAGTGACGGAGATTCAGCGGACAGTACAGGCCGAGGTCATGTACTCCACGTTTGACGAGCCCGTTGACCGGCATGTCCAAGTGACGGACATGACCATAGAGCGTGCCAAGCGAATGGCGGAGAAAGGTGAACATGTCGTGCTCTTCATCGACTCGCTGTCACGTCTGGCCAGAGCGGCACATGCGGCTACACCTGCGGGCGGTAAGCTCATGAACTCCTTGGTGGACATTGCGGCGCTTCAGTGCGTCCGTAGAGTATTTGGTGCAGCACGTTGTCTCGAGGAGGGCGGAAGTCTCACAATCTTTGGCACGATGATGACCGGAGAAGGATTCGATGGGGTTGTGGCGGAGGACCTGATCGCCGCTGCCAATGGGATCTTGAGGCTGGATGCCAACACGGAGGGAGGGGCCACTCACGCCGCTCTAAACCTTCGAGGAAGCCGAACTTCCGCTACCGCAAACTTTCTGTCCGCCGATGACCATGGGGCACTGATTGAGCGCCGGACGGCTCTCGCCGGTGATCCGGGTAAGGACCTAGAGGCCGCGATCGCCGCGATCAAGTGAGTGGCGTAACGGTTTGCTGCCTTGACAATAGGGGCCAAACCGGTAAAAAGGGTCCGTCATGTTTTCAGGACGAGGCGATCCCTCCCTGGAACCACCGCCGCCCATGAGGCAACGGAGAATCCAATGAAGGCCGATATCCATCCAAATTACGTCGAGTGCAACGTCAGCTGTGCGTGTGGCAACAGCTTCACGACCCGTGCGACGCAGGACACCATCAAGATCGAGATCTGCAACGCTTGCCATCCCTTCTTCACGGGCAAGCAAAAGATTGTGGATACTGCAGGTCGGGTCGAGCGCTTCAAGCGCAAGTACCAGATGCAGGGCTGAACAAGAAGTTCGTCCAGCAGGCCGGCGACGGTCTGTGCTTCACGATAAGGCGGCTCCATGTCTATGCACCCACGCGACGCCGCGACTCGAATCTCAGAAATCGACAGCCTACTGATGGACCCCTCGGTGGTCTCCAATCAGCAGCGCCTCAAGGAACTCTCGCAGGAGCGGGCCAGGCTGGTACCGATCGTGGACGCGTGGACAGAGCTGGCGCGGGCTCGTCAGGAGCTTAGCGACACCGAAGAGTTACTGAACGACCCAGAGATGCGGGAGATGGCGCAGGAGGAGCACGGTCCACTCCTCGAGCGGGTCGAGGTCCTGCAGAAGCGACTCAGGATGGCGTTGATACCCCCCGATCCCTACGAGGGGCGTGACATCCTCGTCGAGATCAGGGCCGGCACAGGAGGCGACGAGGCGGGTCTCTTCGCAGGAGACCTCTTTCGCATGTACACTCGCTACTGTGACACGATGCGGTGGAAGACGGAGCTCATCTCCAGCTCGGAGCTTACGGCCGGCGGGACCAAGGCCGGGCAGGGCTTCAAAGAAGTGGTCTTTCAGATCTCGGGAGATGATGCCTACAAGTATCTGCGTCATGAGAGCGGAGTGCATCGCGTCCAGCGGGTGCCACTGACGGAGACCCAAGGACGGATTCACACCTCCGCGGCGACCGTCGCTATTATGCCTGTCGCTGACGCCGTTGAGGTCAATATCGAAGAGAAGGACCTTCGTATTGATGTCTATCGAGCGTCTGGCCCGGGCGGCCAGTCGGTCAACACCACGGACTCAGCGGTACGAATCACCCACATACCGACGGGTGTTGTCGTTCAATGTCAGGACGAAAAGTCTCAGCACAAGAACAAGGCCAAGGCCATGAAGGTGTTGGCCTCTCGTATCTTGGAGCAGCAAGAGGCCGAGGCTGCCGCTGAGCAGGCCGAGCAGCGTCGCGCTCAGGTTGGGAGTGGCGATCGCTCAGAGCGAATTCGGACCTACAATTTTCCGCAGAATCGACTCACAGACCACAGGGTCGGGCTGACCATCTACAAGCTCGACCGCATCATGGAGGGCGACATGACCGAGGTTGTCGATGCCATGATGGAGGCGGTGCTTCAACAGGTCCCGACAGAGATTCCTGAGGACGAGGGGTAGTCTACTCCGGTCGACTCAGCCAGACGGGACTCGTGACAGCCCAGTCGGCCGACCCCTCGGCTACTGCAGCCACCCAGCCGCTGTGAGAGACGGTCGTTTGCACAGGTAGATCTGCAACGTCCCATGGGCCTTGTTCCCGTCCATCTTTGCCGATGAGGCGAACCTCCCCGATGTCTCCAGGGCCGTCGATCCAAACCTCAGCGGTGCGAACGTCGGGCTCGTCGAAGGCCTCACCAGGCGACGCCCCCCCAACGCGAAGGTGAAGCTGCGGGCCTGTTGAGACCACTGTCCTACCCTGAAGCACGCCGCGGATCACTTCTGTCTTTGAGCGTCCATCGACGTTTACCCAGGTCCTTCGGCCGACGAGAGCGAGGGGCGCCCAGGCGTCCCAGGCCGCGGTAACGGCGTCCACTTCGGTGAGGTCCGATATCGTTGCAGCAGTAGGCACCAGGTCCCATATCTGGGGAGGCTCAGCAGCAATCAGCCATTCAGCGGTTATCGCGGAGTAGCGGCGGCCGAACTTAGACATCAAGGCCACGAGGTTGAGCGGGTCGGTGTCGCGCCAGTCCACTGCACCATGAGCGGGCTGATCGCTGTCACCGGACCAAGGCCACGCTAAGATCTCGCCGAGTGGTCCTCCTGAGCGACTCGCAGAGGAGACCGAGATGAGGTGCGCGACACTGGCTCCACCGCTGGTCTGACTGACTTCGTCGGTTGCACCTAGGACCGCATAGTCGACGCCATCGGCGGCAAGCTCGAGCATGATGGCTCGGTTGAGGCGTCTCTCCGTCGCGTCGGGAAATCCAGACTCGTGGAAGGCGGCCAACGCCTGAGGCTCACGAATCCTCTTCAACTGAACCGTCCTCGAGACGGTGCCATTGATATCTTCTTCCGAAAGCGCAGCGGGTTCGTATTCAGGTCCCCCTGTGACCAGGCCGCTGCCCAACCCGGGACCGACGGGAACCTCCGTGGCTTCGTCAGGGATAACGTAGCGGATACCGTTCCATGTCAGCGTGGCGGGGATCGGTGAGCCCAATTCGTCATGAACTTCGAGGGCAAGGAACCCCTCTTGACCAACGCGGAGATCCAGTGCCCCAGCGGGGTCAACCCAGCTTGAGGGAGCATGCCCGCTCTTCGTGGTTCGTAGCTGGGCATTCTCAGGCACCGTGAGTCTGAACTTACCATCGCTGGTGCGTGCGCGGTAAAGCAGACCCGCCGCGCTGCCAACCTCGACCCAGTCGCCGTCTGTTGTGCCCTCGGCGGTTTGGCCTGCGGGTCCAGAGTAGGTCCGTGAGACGGTCGCCGATGACCCCAGCAAGATTGAATCGACTGAGGCCCAATGAACCCATCCTCCGTCGTCTTCCAGCGGCTCGTCTGCGGTGACACAGAGTTCCCCGGCATTGAGCCACTCCCCCGTGACTGTGGAGCCCGCGGCGGGAACCAGTGTGGCCCCATGGCTGCCCTCGATCGTGAGACGCCCGGTGCCGGCCTGCAGCGTGTACACAATCAGCCGCTCCGTTCCATCATTCGCTTGGAGGTAGATGGAGTCGTCTTCCGCTCGGATGGTGAGTGCGTCGGGCCAGCCACCTTCGACGTGAGGCAGGATTTCGGTCAGGGCATCGCCACGACCCGGCACTGCGGCATCGATGATGGTGCCGCCTGCTCCGTCCAGCTGGGTCATCCGGTTCGGTGTGTTGCGGATGATGAGTTTGAGCTCAGCAGTCTCAAGCATCCAGTCGCCAATCCGTCCCTCCGCATTCTCGGGCAGCTCGGCCGCACAGCTGACGCGCTTAGCTCGGACCTCGCCTACCGCGGGAGGGTCGGGCTGGCAGGATTCGGAAGGAGGGGCGGGCTTTGCACCCCAGCAGCTCATGAAAAGGAGTGCTGCCGGGCCCAAGCGCTACTCCCCCACAAACTGGATCGAGGTGGGGATAACCTTTGACTTCTTCGCCCACTTTTCTGGCAGTTCGCCGTCGGTCCATTCCCACTGACGGGTCTCTCCGGGTTTAATGGGCTTGTCGAAGCCCTCTGCCATCGGAACTCCCCCTGGGAGGCGGGGAGCCACTACGGGCCAGCTGCCGCTGCCCACCGTGGAGCCCGATTCGTCAAGGTATTGAATCTGAAGCGAGAGAGAGGCGATCGGTGCGTCACCCTTGTTGGTGACATCCACGTAGAAGCCATATCCGTTGAGGGGGCCGTTGGGGTCCTCCGCGAGGTTCACCTGTTCCATCTTGATGGGGCCAAGCTCAATCTTGTCTTTGTGCTTGGCCATGTTGAGCCGACGCTTTGCCTCTTTGCCTCCCTCAGACCGGGTCGCAGGGTATTCGGCGAGGTACTTCTCCCAACCCTCAACGGTGTCAGTGCTACGAGCCCACTCCAGCAAGAACTCGCGACGCTCCTTCGTTGCGTCGTCCACCATCTTGCCTTTCGGGAACTTAGCCAAGTAAGTGTCGTAGGCATCGAGTGACTTCGCATCGCGTGCTCCAGCCAGGTAAAGCTCCTCAAGCCGGATTTCCGCCATGGCCTTCTTCGGGCTCCGCGGATTGTCGGTGATGTAGGCTTCCCATCCCGCGATTGTGTCGACCTTTTGGGCCTCACTGTAGGGGTCAGCGCAGCCGATGAGAAGGGCTGAAAAAAGGGCAAGACGAAGCATGGTGGAGTCCTCCATGGTGCACCCCTAACCCGGGCAGCGTCCGGTGGAGGAAAGAGCCGTCGAACCTACTCCGATTGCTTCTTCACCCAAGAGGTCGCCATGGTCAGGCCCTTCTTGGCCAGCATGTTCTCGACAAAGCTGGGCACCCAGCCCCGCAGACGCATATCGACGGTGTACTCGACGCGAGTTGAGCCCGGGTTGTCGGGTGACGGGTAGACCATCCAATAGCCGGTAGAGTCATCCAAGTCGCTCTCGCGGCTGTAGTCGAGGGTCCAAGTCATGTAGCCGTCGTCGCCGTGGTAGCTGTGTTGGATGAAATAAACCACGTCCATACCAAGCACACTCAACTCGAACTTAACCTTCTGACCCGTCTGCGGGGTCCCACCATAGATCGTGGTCTTGTCGAGTTTGTCGATCCAGTTCGGGTAGGCCTTGAAGTCCAGAATGGTTTGCCAGATCTTCTCGGGGGACGCCTTGATGTCCATGATGGCGATACCACGACCGCCGCTGTCGTTCTGGATCTGCCTTCGTACGGCTTGACCTTGCTTGATCGTCGAAAGCTCGGCCCGGGTCAGCTTTGTAGGCGTGGGTCTTGTGAACTTCTCGCTCTTGCCCTTGTGTGGGTGTGGCTTGGTTTCGTCCGCGGCGAAGGACGGACCGCCGAACAGAAGAGCGATGAGGAATAGCTTGACCATGGTGTACCTCTCAGCTTGGCTCGGTCATGGCGCGGCCGTCAAGGAGCCGGGTCAGTTCGTCGTGTGGCAGGACGTTCCATTCAACGGCTACCTCCCGAACGGTTCGATTGGTCTTAAACGCCTCTTTGGAGATCGCCGCGGCCTTGTCGTAGCCGATTGCGGGTGCCAGAGATGTGCAGATTGCCAGGTTGCGCTCGACGCTCTGCGTGCAGATCTCTTCGTTGGCCTCGATTCCCACCACGCATCGATCCGTAAACGTGCGCGCACCGGTGCCGAGGATGGTGATGCTCTGAAGCAGGTTGTGCGCCATCATCGGCAGATACACGTTGAGTTCGAAGTTTCCACCTTGGCCTCCGATGTTGATTGCGACATCGTTACCCATCACCTGGGCGGCGACCATGGTCAGCATCTCGCACATGACTGGGTTGACCTTGCCCGGCATAATGCTGGACCCTGGCTGAATACTCGGCAGAGCAATCTCGTAGAAGCCGGTTCGGGGTCCTGAGCCCAGCCAGCGGATGTCATTTGCAATCTTCATGAAGCTCGCTGCGATGGTCTTGAGCTGGCCGCTCGCCTCCACCACTCCGTCGCGTGCGCCCTGTGCCTCAAAGTGGTCCGCTGCCTCGCGAAAGTCGAGGCCCGTCTCCGTCCTGATGTGTTTGATGGCACGCTCTGGGAACGTCACTGGGCGGTTGATTCCGGTTCCGGTAGCGGTACCTCCGAGCGCAAGCTCAAGGAGTGCATCGCGAGCCGATTCGGCCCGGCGGATACTGTGCTCAATTTGAGCGGCATAGCCCCCAAACTCCTGCCCGAGACGGACAGGAGTTGCGTCCATCAGGTGAGTCCGGCCACTCTTGATGATGTGGTCCCAGGCCTTCGCCTTCGCGACGAGTGCTGCATGGAAGTGGCGCAGTGCCGGAATCAGGTGATCGTTGATGGCTACCGCACCAGAGATGTGGATGGCTGTCGGGATCACATCATTTGAGCTCTGGCCCATATTGACGTGGTCGTTGGGGTGGACGGGTGACTTACTCCCAATCTCTCCTCCCATCAGTTCAATGCTCCGGTTGGAGATCACCTCGTTTGAGTTCATGTTCGAAGACGTGCCCGATCCCGTCTGGAAGATGTCGATCGGGAAGTGAGCGTCGAGCTCTCCATCCATCACCTCTTGCGCGGCCTTGACGATGGCTTGTCCTCGCTCCCGATCGAGCAACTCCAGCTCCACGTTGGCCTGGGCTGCGCTTCGCTTAATGAGACCGAGAGCTCGAATGAAGTCTCGGTTAAAAGGAATTCCGGAGATGGGAAAGTTGTCGACGGCACGCTGGGTTTGAGCACCATAGTAGGCATCGGATGGTACGGGTACTTCGCCCAGGGAGTCTTTCTCGATACGATGTGACATGTTGCCCTCGCTTGATGGGTGACGGGACGACCTCCTAATCGATCCCAGGACTGAATGTGGTGGCCTCAGAAATTCCTATTGAAGAACGCGTGAGAATCACGGAGATATACGCGTCTGTCCAAGGCGAGAGTTCTTGGGCTGGGCTGCCCTGTGTCTTCGTTAGGTTGACTGGATGCAATCTTCGTTGCTCATGGTGTGACTCAGAGTTCACCTTCACGGGTGGCGAGCATCGCTCCATAGATGCCATCGTAGAGGAGGTGACGAGTTTCGGTATACGCCTGGTCGAGGTCACGGGAGGCGAACCGCTCGCTCAGCGCCAGGCCATACCTCTGATCGCCGCGCTTCAGGATTCCGGACACACCGTGATTATTGAGACCAGCGGTTCAATCGATGTGTCGAGCGTCCCTGACGGGGCCCACCTGATCATGGATCTGAAGCCTCCAGACTCTGGGGAGTCCGACAAAAACCTCATGAGCAACCTGGAGCGATTGCGGCCGAAGGATGAGGTGAAATTCGTGCTTGCCTCCAGGGGCGACTACGAGTGGAGCCGGGAGGTCGTTCGTCGTTACGGATTGGTAGATCGCTTCACCGTCTTCTTCTCGACAGCCTTTGGGTTGCTCGACCCTGCAGTGCTCTCGAGTTGGCTCTGTGAGGACCGACTCAATGTTCGGCTCCAGCTGCAGGCGCACAAGTATATCTGGCCGCCTGACGAGCGCGGAGTGTGATCTCGCTGTAGTTTCGACCGTTCTGTCCGTTAAGGAGCCCACACTCCCATGGAGGGACTCCAGATGTATCGTTCGACCGGCACGCCGCCTCGCACATTGCTCTTCATGTCGTTGGCGGCATGTGCGTTTATGCTTGGCTCCACGCCCGGTGTTGCAGAGCCCTGGATGGCGCTGCTGGCTGACACGGGCCTGATAGACACCGGTAGTGCACCCACGGACGACACGGGCACAACCTCGGGCGGAAGCGATACCGGCGACGTCGACACCGATGACACGGCAGAGGGTGCTTTGTCAGACAGCGGGGGTTCAGGAGGGGATACGGGTACAGCCGGTGACGACACCGGAGCCGCTGGGCCGGTTGAGGATACGGCCGGTCCGACTGAAGGGGATGACACAGGCGCGGCCGACACAGGGACGGATGACACCGGCGATGGTGGCGGAGACACCGGTGGCGGCGGGGACGACACCGGCGATCCAGATGGAACAGGCGACTCCAGTGATACCGGCGGAAAGTCCGCCGCGGAACTCGCCGGGGAGACCGGCGGCTGCGGCTGTGCTGCATCCGCCGCACCCAGTCCCGCGCTTACGCTCGTCTTGGTTTGCCTCGCGCTGGCTCGGCGCCGTTCAGTTTCGTAGCTTCCAGTCCAGGACGAGGCAGTTGACGGGACTGGGTAGACCGTCCCCCAAGGTGCCCTTGGCCTTGCTTGGGTCGCCTTGGAGAACCGCTAAACAGGGCACGACAATGGCTCGGGCGATGGTCTCTGCCGTTCGAGATAGGACCCACTGACCTCGAGCGTCGAATCCATCCAGGACAGCGCCAACTTGAGCATCCGAGAAGTCAATGTCCCCGGCGCCTCTCCTGTAGTCAACCCGGGTGAGATCTGCGGCCCAATACTTCGCGAGCCGTGCCACCGAAGAGCTCGGTGCGCCGAACGGAGGCAGGTCCTCTGCCGCATCGTCGAGTTGCTCCACCATGCTTCGTAGAATCGGTACGGGTCGCGAGCGGTCATCGCTGCCCTCAATGTAGAGGCAGGCTCCGCGGCCTTGGCGGACAGGGTCAAACTCTGTCGAGAACGTGTCCTCAGGCAGACCTCCACCCGCTGCAGAGACGGTGTCCATGAGCATGCTCTCGCGCAGTGTCTTGTCTTCTGCCACCGTCTCATAGTCTTTCTTCACCAAGGCATCGGCCTGCACGCTGAGCCCGAAACTTAGAGCTTGTCGGTAGGTCATCTGTAGACCGCCCCGTGCACACACCTCCTCACCCTCGGAGTCGCTGACATCGACAAACTCGCTGTTCAATCGTCCAGGGGTCCCTGCTAGCCACACCATGAGGCGCTGGGTGTCATCTTCGAGCGCCCCCTCGGCCATCACTCTCTCACGCCACTCCGAGAAGCGGCCCGCCTTCTGTCCGTCGTTGTTGATGATCCAGTTGTATCGCTTTGCGTTGGCGAAAACGGTCTTTGCCTTCTTCTTCACCAAGTTCCGAAGCGTGACATCTTGCTCCAGAGCCTCCCCCAACAAGGAACTGCCGACGATGTTAGCGGCGAGTTGGTCGAAGGAGTACTCAGCTGAGTTGCCGCCTAGGTTTTCGGCAAAGGACAGCTCCTGCTCACAGTTCTCGTATCGCTGATTGGTGACTTGGAGATCAGCCTTCAGCCCTCGGTTGTTGCACATTGAGACGCCGCCGAAGATCCATCCCCCGAACATCGCCACACCGAGGAAGATGTAACGAGGCTGATAGATGGCCCCTGACTTGATGAACGTGATGGCCCGCTGGGCGATCTGTGCAGGACCGAGGACGAGCAGCTGCGAGAAGACTTGCCGCTTGGCCTCACGCCCGAAGGCTTCTTTGCTGAGACGTGAGCGGCCGGTCTTTCGCTTCTTGGCTGCCCGCTCCTCCCGAACCGCCTCGGGCAGGAGGTCCAGTTCTATGATGAACCGTGGACCACCAATGGTCCCCAGTGTGAAGGCATCTCCAGCCCGAACTGCAGTTGGGGCGGTCACCTGGACAGGGCGGTCACCATTTCCCCGAAAGAGGAAGACGGATGCGGTTCGGTCCGAGGGTGCGAGGATGAGGTTCTCATTTCCCTCTCGAAACAGCTTCACATGCTCCGCTTGGACGCCCATGTCTGCCCGGAGTGCAATGTGGCACCGATCGGGGTCTGAACCCAGTCGTACTTCTAAGCCCTCGTACGGCCCGAAGCGGGTGCCACCGAACTCGGGGCTCAACCGTAGATATGGAAACTTTTCGTCGTCGTT
>CAZKOI010000065.1:0-13136 GCA_964554315.1 uncultured Enterobacterales bacterium
CGGCATGGGCGGCATGGGCGGCATGGGCGGCATGGGCGGCATGGGCGGCATGGGCATGATGTAGCCCCAATGCAGCACTCGCTGTTGAGCGCCCGCTCCCTCCTCGGAGCGGGCGCTTTTGTTTGGGGGGGTTAGTCCCCCTGCCGTGGAGATTATCGTGCCCCACCCCGCCAAAGTGCCGCCCATCGTTCGCGCGCTAGCCGCAATGCTCAGCGGCGGATGCTTGGCGCTGGTCGCGCCTCCGGCCAACTTGTGGTGGCTGCACTGGATCTCCTGGGTTCCCCTCCTCTGGGCGCTCTACCCCGGAACCGTGAAGACGAACATCAAGCTGGGCTACCTGGCGGGATGGTTCGGGATGTGCAGCATCTTCTTCTGGATCATCGAGACGGTGGTCAGGTTCTCGAACCTCGGCACCCTGCTCTCCGTCGTCACGCTGGGCCTCTTTGCGAGTGCCTTTGGGCTCTACTACGCCGTC
Source organism: uncultured Enterobacterales bacterium (assembly GCA_964554315.1). Classification (GTDB taxonomy): domain Bacteria; phylum Myxococcota_A; class UBA796; order UBA796; family UBA796; genus UBA796. Next base: position 476 of record CAZKOI010000065.1, read on the forward strand.
ACATGGGGCTCAGCGATGTGGTTTCGTCGCCAGTTTGGGTCCGTCTGGGTGTTCATCACGCCCGCTGTGCACGTCGCGATGGAGAACCTGAGTCCTGCTCTCTTCCCCTACTACGAAGGTGTCACGCAGTACCGAGTGCCGGCGATGTTCCAGCTGGCCAGCGTCACGGGCTCTATGGGCCTCACATACCTCTTGTATTGGTCAAACTGCATACTCGCCGAGGGTATCTTCCGCCGACTCGAGGGACGAACACAGGCCTTCAAGCTGTACGGAGCACTCGCGGCAGTGATTGCACTGAATGTGACCTGGGGTCACTGGCGACACCGCGCGATCACAGAGCAGCTCGAGAACACGCGAGCGATAAGGACCGCCATCATCCAGCAGAACACCACGATGGAGCAGCGGATGAAGGAGAACGTCTGGGAGGAGCTCGACTCTTGGGTCAGCCGTACTCGGACGATCGTCGATGAGGAGCCCGACCTTGTGGTGTGGCCCGAGGGGTCGATGCACCTCAATCCGTACTCTGAGCGCGCCTACGAGAAGCTCGGCGGCGAGTCACCGCGCTCCTTTCTGGAGAAGATGACCGCCCGAGGCGACTTCCACCTCCTCGTCGGCGGAGGAACCGTAGAACGCGGACGAGACAAGAGTGGAAAGCGTTGGAGGAAGGCCTATAATTCATCATACAGCTTTAGGCGGACGGGCGCTCTTGACAAGCGCTACGACAAGATCGTCCCCCTCCCTTTTGGCGAGTACATTCCCCTCTCCGATACCTTTCCCCAGCTCCGAGACCTCATCAAGGGCCCCGGCGACTTTCGTAAGGGTGAAGAAGCCACGATCTTCGAGGCCACTGACGGCAATGGTCAGACCTACACCTACTCCTCGCCGATCTGCTACGAGGGCATCCTCAACAGCGCCATGAGACGGCTGAGCGAGGTGGACCTCTTCATCAACATCACCAACGACGCGTGGTTCGGAGACACCGCTTGTCCCCACCAGCATGCAATGTTGACCGCAGGTCAGGCCGTTCAGTGGGGACGCCCTCTCCTGAGGGTGGCCTACACAGGCATCTCATGGGTGGTCGAACCCCATGGTGACATTCTGTACGAAACCCCCGTCTTTACGGAGCAAGCCTTCGTGAAGCCGCTTCGCCTGCTCAGCCTAGACACCATCTACAGGCGTGGCGGGTGGCTCTTTCCTTATTTCTGCTCAGTGCTCGCGATCACCGCTCTGGCTATCGGCCGACGACGTCAAGACTTAAGGCAAGAGGAAGAGTGACCCAACGCACCGACTGAGAGGCGTTGTTTCCCCACAGGCCATCTTGACGTGACAATCCTTCTGCCGAGGACGCGCAAAACCGATTGCTTGAGGGGTAAAGAATTGTTTTGCAGCACCCTGCAGGCTGGCCTATTTTAATCTTGAGGGTGGTTAATCCGCCTTCTCGATAGAACTGTCCCCCCCGCCGAGTCCACATTCGTAACGTCTCAGCGTCTCCTCCATCTTTTTTGCGGTGAGGAATCGGGTCATCGGGGGGGGCTTTTGCCGAGGCCTCGGGGACGTTAGGGGCCTCCATGCCGACCCGTATCCCGACCCTCTTAGTCTCCCTGTTGACCGTCGCTTGCCACAGGGATGTCGCCTTGGATGAGGTACGGAGGGCGCCGGAAGCAGAGTGGTCGAAGGTGGTCCGCGCTGTCGCCACCAAGGACGGCCTGAAGTGGAGTGAGCTTGCGGCACAGCAAGATACCCTCGAGGACTACCTCGGATGGGCCAGCACCCACGGTCAGCATTCCAACTCCTGGGGAGAGTCGAAGGAGGATAAGCGCGTTGCCTACCTGCTCAACGTCCACAACGCCGCCGTGCTTCACAGCATGGGCTTGCACGGCCTCCCCGACAGCCCCGATGAGGTGGTGTTTGGGATCTTTCAGTGGCCAGGCTCAGGCTTCTACTGGGGCACACGCTACCGAGTGGACAATGAGTGGACGAGTCTCGCTCACCTCGCGAGCCATGACACCGTCCATCGCTATCAAGAACCGCTCCTCTGGCTTGGCCTATACGATGGCACACAGGACTCGCCCCCGTTGCGATGGTGGACCAGCAAAAAAAAGAAGCTGCTGCCCCAGCTGAAGCGGGCCGCGCGAGCGTTCATCAACTCTGAGCGGGGCATGCGGCCCGAGGGCGAGGGTTGGACCGTTAATCCGCTGTTCATCAAGCATGCCCGGGATTTCACAGACTGGACAGAGGCGACGACGCTCTGCGAGTGGATGGCCGGGTACGCCAAGGGGTCGAGGAAGGCCTGGCTGAACGATCAGGGTACCGATTGCACACTCCGTGCGTGGGACCCGAGACGAGGCCTTGACCGAGCGCCTGGCCCATCCCCCTCCTCTCGCTAGCGGACAAGGGAAAAGCGTTCGATCCTGAGAGTCGGCTAGGTTAGGGATGCGCCCTCAGGGCGGAAGGGTATAAGTGCACAGGAGTAAGCCGAGTTGGCTCAAAGTGCGGGCGCCGGGTGGCGAGCGATACACCTGGATCAAGCACCAGGCGCGTGAGCTCGGGCTGCACACGGTGTGCGAAGAGGCGCACTGCCCCAACATCGGGGAGTGCTGGTCGTCCGGAACAGCAACGTTCATGGTGATGAGCGACATCTGCACCCGCGGATGCCGCTTCTGTGCCGTAAACACCAAGCGGATCGGCCCGCCACTTGATGTCGACGAGCCGTCCAAGCTGGCCAAGACCATTGCCGCCATGAAGCTCGACTACGTCGTGGTCACGAGCGTCAACCGAGACGATCTCGCTGACCAAGGTGCCGGGCACTTTGCAGCCTGCATCCGAGCGATTCGTTCGGCCAGTCCGGATACCATGGTTGAAGTTCTGATCCCGGACTTCCAGGGCCACCGTGCGTTGATCGAGCGGGTTGTGGCGGAGGCCCCAGAGGTCATTGCCCACAACATTGAGACCACGGAGCGGCTCACGCCGACCGTTCGAGATCCTCGCGCGGGGTACGCCCAAAGCCTAGGCGTCCTGCAAGCCATCAAGGACGCGAGTCCTGAGCGTTTCACCAAGTCTTCCATCATGGTCGGCTTGGGCGAGACCGAGGAAGAGGTCGTGACGGCCATGGCGGATCTTCGCGCCGTTGGGACCGACTTCTTGACGATTGGCCAGTACCTTAAGCCGAGCAACAAGCACCTTGCTGTGGAGTCGTTCATCACACCCGAGCAGTTCGAACGATACAGAGTGCTGGGCGAAGGGCTCGGATTCCGCTACGTCGCCTCTGGACCGCTCGTGCGCAGCTCTTACAAGGCTGGCGAGTTTTTCATCCGTAACCACATCAAAGGCCACCGCGAGGCTCAAGCATGAACGGCACTGACACGATCGCAGCGACCCTCAGCCAGCTCATGGCGACGGACAGCGCTGTGCACGTCTTGGGGGAAGCACTTCCTCTGAGTGGCGCGGCGGCTCCGCTTCTCGCAGCCCATCCTGACCGCTGCCACCTCCTGCCCGCGGCTGACGCCACACTCCTCGGGCTCGGGCTCGGTCTGGCCATTGCCGGCGCGAAGCCCGTCGTCGAGCTGAGCGGTCCCGATGCGCTCTGGGGAGCACTCCAACAAATCGGACAAGAAGGCCTCGCGTTGCGCGGTGAGTTTGGCGGCACCCTCGTGGTTCGCGTACCGCTCGGCCCCGAGGAACGCCCGCCGCTTGAGGTCCTTTCAGGCCTGGAGCACGTCACCATTGTCAGCCCTGCAAGTCCCGCTGACGCCGGAGCACTGCTGACCGCCGCCATCCGGCATACGGGTATCACCGTGATGCTCGAGCCCCTCTTGGTGCTCGCGGAGGAAGGCGGGTTACCCGGAGACGCGACAGGCGCGAAGGCCTCGACCGTGCAGACGGGAGAGCACGTCACCATCGCCGCCTGGGGTGGGGGCGTGGAGGCGGCTCTTAGCGCCGCACGAACGCTCGGGGCGGAGGGTATCCGCGCCGAGGTTGTTGACCTCCGATACCTCTCCCCGCTAGACACCCAAACCCTGGCCGCCTCGGTTCACAAGACGGGGCGGCTGGTCATCGTCGACGGCAGCGCAGCAATGCTCCGCAAGGCCACAGAGTCTTCCTTTCTCCGGTTGGAGAGTCCCCCAGCTTTGGCGGACCACGACCAAATCATCACTTTGGCCCGCGCGGCCGTTCAATTCTGAGTAGGCAGTCCCATGTACGTTTTTGAGCTTCCTGAAATCGGTGAGGGTGTTGTCGAGGGCGAGATCGTCCAGTGGCTGGCCAATGTGGGCGAGTTTGTGGACGTCGACCAGCCGCTCTGTGAGGTGATGACCGATAAGGCCAACGTGGAAATCAGCTCCCCGCGAGCCGGCGTCGTTAAGGCTCTCCATGGCGAGCCCGGCGACATCGTGTCTGTCCACAGCCCGCTGGTCGACATCGACACGGATGCCAAGGCAAGCGACGCCAAGGCAGCCGCCCCGCCCAAGGTCGCGGCACCCGAGCCGCCACCGGCCCCAGCCGCCTCTCCAGAGCCGGCGAAGGCCGTCGCGCCGCCCGTACCACAGCGCCCGTCCGCGGATGTGGCGCCCGCGCCGGCCACCGCCGCGAGCCCCACAGCGAGCGGCAAGACGCTCGCCACGCCTGCCGTGCGCTCCTATGCTCGCGAGAGCGGTGTCGACATCAACCGCGTTCCTGGCTCCGGTAAAGACGGCCGCGTGAGCAAGGCTGACATCGACGCGTTCCTCACCGGCGGAGCCGTGGCACCTGCCGCGCTTACCTTCAGCACGGTGGCGAGCCCGGGCTACCCCCGCGCTGACGAGACAGTCAAGATCATCGGTCTTCGTCGAAAGATCGCTGAGAAAATGGTGGAGTCATACCGCACGATCCCTCACTTCACCTATGTCGAGGAGCTCGACGCCACGCGTCTGGTTGGGCTGCGGGGTGCGCTCAAGGGCGCTGCGGCAGAGAAGGGCATCGGACTCTCTTACCTGCCCTTCATCATGAAGGCGCTCGTTCGTGTATTCCGGGACTTCCCCACCCTGAACGCGAACATGGATGAGGACGCCTTCGCGCTGAATGTGCGTGGCGAGGTCAACATTGGCATCGCAACGGACACACCGCAGGGGCTGTATGTTCCTGTCATAAAGAATGTGGAGTCGAAAGGGATCCTCCAGCTGGCTCATGAGGTGATCGCCATCACCGAGCGGACCCGAAACGGTACCGCGAGCCTCGACGACTTCAGAGGCGGCACGTTCACCATCACCTCGGTTGGCAACATCGGCGGACGCTTCGCCACGCCGATCATCAACCATCCCGAGGTCGCCATCCTCGGCGTGAACCAGATTCACGACAGGCCCATGGTCATCGACGGTGACATCGTCGCCCGAAAGATGATGTACCTCTCGCCGAGCTTCGATCATCGCGTCATCGATGGTGCGGTCGCCGCTCGCTTTGTGGCCGCCCTCAAGGCCCTTCTTGAGACGCCTGAGGTCCTGCTCGTGGAGGGCCTGTGAGCGACCTGCTGACCACCGCTGAAGCCGCGCTCGCTGGGCTCTGTCCACCGACGGCATCGCTCCCTCTTGGGCCCATGGCACCGGTCGTTCAGGGCGGCTTCAATGGCATGCAGAAAGGCGACTGGGTGGTCTGTGGACCCCGCGAGCGCATCGGCGCCGTGTTGCGCGGTGCAAAGGTCGAGCGCCTCGTCGATCCCCACAGCGGCGCGCGGCCGTACAAGGTGGCGCCGGTATCCGGTGCACCTGGAAACCGCGCACTTCACGCCGTCGGACTCGCGCTCGGCTCGAAGGCGCCTGTGCTCTGCATTCTGGGCTCGGCCTCCGCAGCGAGTGGCGCGTTTGCCGAGGCATTGAACGCCGCTGCACTCACAGGCGCGCACGTCATCTTTCTGCTCGCGACCACGCCCATCCGGGACGATGCTCCCGTGGGACGACAGCTTGCGGGAGACCCTGTTGAACGGGCTCGGGCACACGGCATTGACGCCCGTACCTCGGCCCCCACACCTGAAGACATCCAAGCCGCAGTGAACCAAGCTCGCGAGGGAGCAGGCCCTGCGCTCATCCACGTCCAGTTGGAGTTGTGACATGAAGACCCTGAAGAAGAACACAGTAGTGGTTGGCGCTGGCCCCGGCGGGTACCCCTGCGCCATTCGGCTCGGCCAATTGGGCGTCGACACGCTCTGTATCGAGAAAGAAAACTGGGGCGGCGTCTGCCTGAATGTGGGCTGCATCCCGTCCAAGGCGCTGATCACGGCCGGCAAGCGCATGGAAGAGATTCGGAAGGCTGATGCCATGGGCATCACCGTGGGTGAGCCGAGCATTGACATGGTGAAGCTTCAGTCATGGAAGCAAGGCATTGTCGACAAGCTCACCGGAGGCGTCTCGCACTTGCTCAAGTCCAACAAGGTCGAGACACTTAAGGGCACGGCGACCTTCACCGGTCCGAAGACGCTCGAGGTGGAGACCGCTGAGGGAACGGTCAAGGTCGAGTGCGAGAACTTGGTCATCGCAACAGGGTCTCGCCCCATTGAGATTCCAGGTTTCTCATTCTCTGACGATCGCGTGTGCGACTCCACCAAGGCACTGGCGCTCAGCGATGTTCCCAAGCGCGCCGTCGTCATCGGCGGTGGATACATCGGGCTGGAGCTGGGCCAAATGCTGGCTAAGGTTGGCTCGCAGGTCACTGTGGTCGAGATGGCCGACGACATCATGCCGGGCTTCGACGAGGATGTGGTCAAGCTGCTCAACCGCAAGCTCAAGAAGAGCGGTATCACGGTGCACAAGAACACCGCCGCAAAGGGCTGGGAGGAGACGGACAACGGTGCGGTCGTGAAGGTCGAGGGGCCGAAGGGACCCGTCGAGATTCCCGCCGACGTGATCTTGGTCACGGTGGGCCGACGTCCGAACTCGGAAGGGCTCGAGGCAACCGGTGTGACCATTGGGCCCCGAGGTCAGATCGTCGTTGATCGACAGCTGCGGACCAACGTCCCCGGCGTCTACGCCATCGGCGACGTTGCCGAGGGCCTGATGCTCGCCCACAAAGCCTCTCATGACGGCGAGATCGCCGCAGAGGTCATCGCTGGCCATGCCGCCTACAACGACGCCAAGACCGTACCGGCCGTCGTCTTCACCGACCCTGAGATTGCCACGGCCGGCATGATGGAGCACGAGGCGAAGGCGGAAGGCTACGAGGTCAAGGTCGGCAAGATGCCCTATGCTGCCCTGGGCCGTGCCCTCACCACCGGCGACACCGACGGCTTCTTCAAGGTCGTCTTAGACGCAGAGGACGACCGGGTCCTCGGCGTGGCGATCTGCGGTCCTCACGCGTCCGATCTCATCTCCGAGTGTGCGCTCGCCGTCGAGATGGACGCCGAGGCGATGGACATCGGTCTGACCATTCACCCCCACCCCACACTGGGTGAGGGAGTGATGGAGGCCGCCAAGGCCGCGCTCGGGCAGGCGATTCATGTCGTGAACCGCTGACCCCGAGCGGGTTTCAGTCCTCCCGACGACGCACGAGGCCCGCCAGAGCCGCCAGCCAGAGCAGCGTTGTTGGGGCCGTACCACTGAGCGTACTGCACCCACCCTTGTCGTCCTCGCTGAGGCTCGGTAGGCCGCTCGCCGTTGGGACCTCATAGTCGTCCTCACTGCCGCTGCTCCCTGAGCCCCCTGAGCCCCCTGAGCCTGACCCGCCCTCTCCCGCGGCCACAATCTCCGCCGACCAGGTGTAGCCAAACTCATCGGCCGTGCGCCAGTTGTAGGTGTAGCCCTGAGCGCTCTCGTCGGACGGGGCGACAACCAAGTGCCCTGCAGCAGAACCATCGAACGGAATCCGGGCGGTTCCGGAGTGGTCGCCGTCGAGCTCAAAGACAACGTGATCGACGAGGTTGTTGTTACCCACCGCGAGTACGGCATACCAGTCGTCAGCGGAGTCGTCGCCATCAAAAGTGACGAGTAGCTCCTTGCCAGAGCCTCCTTGAGACTTGTTGAACTCGATGATGTTGAGACCCAAGCTCTGGGGCCGGGAGGATGAGCTGTCGGAACCTTCCGAGGGCAGCGAGTTCACCGTACGCGCTCGGTTCGCGTCGGTGAGGTACATCCGATCGCGGTAGTCCATCACGGCCGTGTGAGCCATGAACCCCGTCATGACCTCTTCAAAGTCCTCGCCCACATCCTCGATGACATCCGGCATCCACACGCAGTACTGACACCACTCCCCTTCTGTGGTCTCCCATGTCTCGCGAACCAGCTCGTTTCCGCCCACATGCTGATCGAGGTACATCCCCCAGATCCCCATGCCGTAGGTGTGCCAAAAGAGTTGCTGATTGTTCGACTGCCCGGCCGACGCGTTCATGCCCAGCTCCGGCGTCTGAGCGAACATGTACAGGGCATTCGCCCAGTCATTGAGGCTGGGGTAGACGAGGTCTTCGATCCATGTGGCTGCGGCCTCCCACCACCAAAACTCGTGGGCAAAGCCGTAGGCGTACTGAATCGCGTGGTGAAGCTCGTGACACGCCATCGTCTTGTACCAGTCGCCCGAAGAGAACGAACCCTTGCTCGCCACCACGTAGGGGACGTACGAGGTGCCGCAGGTATCCACCGTGGTGTATGCACCCGCACCCGACCCGCCGAGATCGTCGATCATGACCAGCATGAGGTACTGACTCGACTTGGCCGGTTTCTTCCAGCCCAGCTCGTTGATCTCGATGTCCCAACTCTCCTCGAGCGAGTCGGCAAAGTCCTGCGCCCGAGCTTCCGAGATGACACCGTCGTCCCACTGGACGCTGAAGTGCTCGGTGTCGATGCGATTGTCCTTCTGCGAACCCCAACAGGTATCAGTCGCCACGCTCGGTGGTGACGGAAGGACCTGAAGCGGCTCGAAGAGGTCGACCTTGAACGGTGCGAGGTCTTGGGTGATTCGCGCCCTGTCCGATTCACTGAGGACGTCCCAGCCCAGCTCAAGGCGCTGAATCAATCCGGTCAAGCATAGGCCCCGCTCCCCCGGGATGTGGTCATGCAGACCCGCCATGTGAGCGTCGTACTCCGCAAGCAGATCGGCTCGCGTAATCTCCGGTGCTACCGTGGCTGTTGCCACCCCCAGCGCACTCAAAACTCCAACCAAAATCATCAAGCCCCCACAATTACGTCATGATCGTCGACTGCCATGATGTGGCCCGAGCCGTAGCGATGTCAACGGGCACCCTCAATCTTTCCGATAAAGCTACCGCGGAATCCCCCCGGCTCCGCCTCGTCGGCTCAATCTATGCCCCGTCTTGCCTTGCCTTCGGTTAGAGTCTCGCATGGGATCAATCTTCATCGCCATGGAAGGTCTGGACGGCTCCGGCGGGACCACTCAGACCAAACTGCTCGCTCAGTGGCTGCGTGACAGAGGTCAGGCAGAGGTCCACACCACCACCGAGCCCAGCGCTGGCCCAGTCGGACGCTTCATCCGAGATGCCCTCAACCCGGCTCACGAGGCGAGCGCCATCGGTGACGCCGTGCTCCCCTTTCTGTTTGCTGGGGACCGCAGGGACCACCTCGACCGAGAAGTGATTCCTGCGCTTCAGCGCGGTGCCGCGGTCATCACCGACCGCTACTATCACTCGAGCCTCGCCTATCAATCGCTGGCGGTGGGCTTGCCTGCCGTCGCAGCACTCAATGAGCGCTTCAGAGCACCGGACATCACCCTCTTCCTCGACCTCGAGCCGGAGATAAGCTTGGCGCGCATCGAAGCGCGAGGTGAGGCGCTCGAGCGGTTCGAAGCCCTCGATAAGCTGAGGCAGATTCAAGAGGCCTACCACGCGGTACTCGTCCACTGCCGAACACGCGGCGAGCATATCGTTCGCATCGACGCCGACGCCTCGGTCGACGCCGTTCATGCCGCGATCGTGTCGGCAGTCGAGGGCGTGCTCGATTGAACGTGGTCGACCTGGGGCGACGCCCCTACCTCGATGCACTGGGGGTCATGGAGACGGTCCGCGACCAGAGAATTCGAGGTGAGATCGACGACACGTTGATCTTTGTAGAGCACGATCCTGTCTACACCGTCGGGCGAACCCGAGGCGCAGAGAACAACATCCTCAATCCGCTGGATGTTCCCATCGTCAAGGTGGCCCGGGGTGGTGATGTCACGTTCCACGGGCCCGGCCAGATTGTCGGCTACCCCATCATGGCCTTGCCCGAACACCGGCATGACCTCCACGGCTTCATGCGAGGCCTCGAGGAGATGATGATCCGCACACTCGGCCACTATGGTGTCCGCGGCTCGCGTGATGATCGAAACACGGGCGTCTGGGTCGATGGGGCCAAGATCATGGCCATTGGCATCGGCGCGAAGCGCTGGGTGACCTGGCATGGCTTCGCACTCAACGTCGACACCGATCTTCGCCACTTTGAGCGCATCAACCCCTGCGGCATGGCCTCGAGCTTGGTCACTCGCTTGGTCGACCATGTTCATCCGCTCCCCTCGAGCGCCTCGCTGAAGACCCAAATCTGCGCGGAGTTGAGGAGCTGGTGGGAGGCCTGGACTGCACCGGTGGGATAGTCCCCCCATGCCTGGAGGACATATGCTGGACCGTCGCCTCATCATAGAGAACACCGATGTGGTGCGTGCTGCGCTCAAGAAGCGTCATGCCGACGCCTCGACCATGGCCGCTGTTGACCAAATCGTGAGCATGGACAGCCGCAGGAAGGCCGTCAATACAGAGACCGACGAGCTGCGTGCCAAGCGGAACAGCTTGTCGAAGGAGATTGGCCCCCTGATGCGTGCAGGAGACGCCGCGGCGGCTGAGCCGCTCAAAGCCGAGGTCAAGGCCTTCGGTGATCGCCTGTCGGCGCTCGAGGAAGAGCTCAAGCAGCTGGAGGCCGATCAGCATCACCTGCTCATGACCATCCCCAACATCCTCGATGACCGGGTGCCGGCGGGCAAGTCGGAGGAAGACAATCAGGTCGTGCGCACATGGGGCACCCCCCCCACCCTCGAGTTTGAGCCCAAGGACCACCACGACCTCGGCACCGACCTGGGAATCCTTGACTTTCCGGCGGCTGCGAAGATCGCCGGCGCACGTTTCTCGGTCTTGAGGGGAGCAGGCGCACGCCTCGAGCGAGCCCTCATCAATTTCTTCATCGACCAAGGCCTCGCCAACGGGTACCGGGAGGTCATGGTTCCCTACATCGTCAGCCGGTCAACCATGACCGGTACAGGCCAGCTTCCAAAGTTCGAGGCGGATGCCTTCAAGGTGAGCCACGATGTGGGCGGCGAGGACGCCTTCCTCATATCGACCGCGGAGATCCCGGTGACCAACCTCCACCGGGATGAGATCCTCGATGAGTCGGATCTTCCGCTCAACTACGTGTGCTTCACGCCCTGCTTCCGAGCGGAGGCCGGAAGCTACGGGAAGGACACTCGAGGCCTGATCCGCCAGCATCAGTTCCACAAGGTCGAGATGGTCAAGATCGTCACCGCCGACCAAGCGATCGCCGAGCACGACGCCCTCACCGGCCACGCGGAGGCCTTGCTCCAGGCGCTGGGACTGCCCTATCGGACGGTGATCCTCTGCGGGGGAGATGTCGGCTTCACTGCGCGCATCTGCTACGACATCGAGGTCTGGCTCCCCGGCCAGGGGGCCTACAGGGAGATCTCCTCCTGCTCACACTTTGGCGATTTTCAGAGTCGCCGAGCAAAAATTCGATACCGTCCTGATGGCGGCGGGAAGCCCGTCATGGCTCACACCATCAACGGATCAGGCCTCGCCGTCGGCCGAACGCTCGTGGCGATCCTTGAGAACTACCAACAGGCCGACGGCTCCGTCCTGGTGCCAAAGGTTCTGCAACCATACATGGGTGGCCTTGACCGGATCACCCCCGCCGAATAACCAATCGGCTCGCCGGAGGTGTGGCCGAGTGGTCGAAGGCGTCGGTTTTGAAAACCGAAGACCTGCAAGGGTCCGGGGGTTCGAATCCCTCCGCCTCCGCACATTGTTCTTTACAACCTGTTATGGAGACGTGACCGAGTGGCCGAAGGTGCTTGATTGCTAATCAAGTGTGGGGCGAGAGTTCCACCGAGGGTTCAAATCCCTCCGTCTCCGCCATTCATCACCAAAACGCACCCTTAGCTCAGCTGGATAGAGCGTCTGGCTACGGACCAGAAGGTCGGGAGTTCGAATCTCTCAGGGTGCGCCATCTCAAGACCCGCCGGTCAAACGGCGGGTCTTTTTTTTGGCTCACGTCGGTGACACGCTGTCGCTCAAGGTTAGTTGCCTTCGAGCGCAAAAATGCGCAGTAAAAAGGAGACGATATGAACGGAAGGATGACCTCTTTGGTCTTGCTCTTGGCGGCTATGGGCTGCGGCTCTGGCGATGATGGAAAGGATGGCGCTGCGGGCGCGACGGGTGCCGATGGTGTGGCCGGAGCCGACGGTGCCGACGGTGCCGACGGTGCCGACGGTGCCGACGGTGCCGACTGCTGGGACACTAACGAGAACGGCGAGGCCGATGAGGAAGAAGACGTCAACGGTGACGGCGAGATCAACGTCGCTGACTGTGCCGGCGCGGACGGTGCCGACGGTGCCGATGGCGCTGACGGTGCCGATGGCGCCGATGGCGCCGATGGCGCCGACGGTGATGGCGGTGCAGGATCAGGCTTCCTTGTCGAGACGGAGACCACCTTCG
>CAZKOI010000066.1:0-13022 GCA_964554315.1 uncultured Enterobacterales bacterium
ACGCCGACGCCGATGCCGATGCAGACGCCGACGCCGATGGCGATGGCGATGCCGATGCCGACGCCGACGCCGATGCCGACGCCGACGCCGATTCGGACACGTCGCCGTGGGAGGGCACGTACGACGGTACTGTCCTTGCGACGACAGACTGGACTGACCTGTGCAGCGGCCCGATGACGCTCGAGGTTGACGAGGATGGCTTCTTCTATGGAGAGGCTGGCTGTGGTTGGATCACCACCTTCACCTTGGACGGAGAGGTGACGGATGAAGGCGATGTCAGCGGCTCCGCCTCGTTCACGCTGGGTTGGACCGATGAAGAGGTCGAGCTCTCCGGAACCTTCAGCGAGGATGAGATCCTGATCCTCTGGGAGTACCGCTATGGCGGTGGCGGTGGCGGCGGCCCCGGCGGAGGTCCAGTGGCGACGGGCAAGTTCTACTGGTAGAAGGGGTCACCCCCTCCTTCCCGCCCACACCTTGCACGGATGTGACTGACTGATGCCCTCCTTCGACGCAGCAGTGGTGGGCTCTGGGCCAAACGGGCTGTGTGCCGCGATCACCCTCGCGCAGGCGGGACGACGGGTGATTGTCCTTGAGGGATCCGAGACCTTTGGAGGCGGCGCTCGAACGGCCGAGCTGACGCTGCCCGGCTTCCGCCACGACGTCTGCTCAGCCATCCACCCGATGGGCATCAGCTCTCCGTACCTGCTCTCGCTCAAGCTCGAGGACCACGGCCTGGAGTGGGTTCACCCGGAGGCCCCCTTGGCCCACCCCCTCGATGACCGCGAGGCGGCAGTTCTGTATCGGGAGCCGGATGCCACGGCGGACACCCTGGGCGAGGATGGAGAGGCCTGGGCGCGTTGGATGACGCCGTGGATCGAGCGGTGGCCGGGTCTCTGCGAGGATGCGCTCGGACCCCTTGGGATACCCCGTCACCCCTTCTGGATGGCGAGCTTCGGACTGCAGGCCATGCGACCGGCTGCCTCCTTAGCCCGAGGAAAGTTTAGCGGAGAGGCCGCACGGGCGCTCTTCGCAGGTCTGGCCGCACACTCCATACTCCCCCTCGAAATGACACCCTCGGCAGCGATCGGGATCATGCTGGGAATCGCGGGCCATGCCGTGGGATGGCCCATGCCTCGGGGAGGCTCGGGTGCCATCTCCGAAGCTCTGCGGAGCCGCTTTGAGAGCTTGGGCGGTGAGCTTCAGACCGGAACCGTTGTGCGTCGTCTCAGCGACGTTCCTACGGATGGGCCCGTGCTCTTTGAGACCGCACCCGCACGCCTCGCCGACATTGTCGGCGAAGCACTCCCCAGAAGCTTCAGCCAGCAGCTTGCGCGCTACGCCCATGGGCCCGGCGTGTTCAAGCTTGACTATGCCTTGTCGGAGCCGATCCCATGGCGAGACGCGGCTGTGGCCAAGGCCGGCACGGTTCACCTCGGCGGGACGCTGGATGAGATCGCGGCCAGTGAGCGCGCATGCTTCTCGGGGGAGCACAGCGAGCGCCCCTACGTCCTCGTCGCGCAGCAGAGTCTGTTTGATGCCTCTCGAGCGCCGGAAGGACAGCATACCGGCTGGGCATACTGCCACGTGCCGAGCGGCTCAACGAGAGACATGACGGAGGCCATCGAAAACCAGATCGAGCGTTTTGCTCCCGGATTTCGAGACACGGTTATCGCGCGCCACGCCATGACGGCCGTGGACTACGAGACCTACAATCCCAATTACATCGGGGGTGACGTCAATGTGGGCCTCCCCACGCTAAACCAGCTCTTCACACGCCCAACAGCTCGGACCTACCGAACGCCGAACAAGCGAATCTACCTCTGCTCTGCCGCAACGCCCCCCGGCGGCGGTATTCATGGGATGTGCGGCCATCACGCCGCCCGGGCCGTCCTCTCTGACCACCGAGACTGAGCCCTCGCTTTGATTAGCGGCCCCATTCCCCGTAGACTCGCAAACGATGACAGCTGAAAAGACTCAACGACTCGCGCTCATCGGCGGCCCCCTGCTCGCGGCCTTGCTCGGTACAGTGGTTCTGGGCCTCGGCCTTAGCACCGCCGCCGCGTGGACCGCAGCCATCACCGCTGTATGCGCGGTGTGGTGGGTGACCGAGCCAATCCCTATTCCGGCGACGTCATTGATTCCCTTCGCGGCCTTCCCGTTGACGGGCGTCCTGACTCACAAGGAAGTCGCTACGGCCTACGGCCACACGCTGATTCTGCTCCTTCTGGGCGGCTTCATCCTCTCGACCGCGATGGCTTCCTCCGGCGCCCACAAGCGGCTCGCGGTCGGCATGGTACGCGTCGTCGGCGGAGGGGGCGGCAGCAGGATGGTCCTCGGCTTTATGCTGGCGACGGCCTTCTGCAGCATGTGGATCAGCAACACTGCGACCACATTGATGCTGCTGCCTGTGGCGCTCGCCGTCCTCGAGCAAGACGAAGTCAGCGGCGGAGGACAAGCGCTGCGAGTCCCTCTCTTGCTGGGCATCGCCTACGCGGCCAGCATCGGCGGCATGGGCACTCCCGTCGGCACACCGCCCAACGTCATCCTGATGGGAATCTACAGCGAGGCTACGGGCAAGGAGATCGCATTCCTCGACTGGATGAGTATCGGCATCCCTGTCGTGGCGGTCTTGCTGCCCATGTGCTGGCTCTACCTGACGCGAGGCCTCGAGGGTCGCCGCCCGCTGACCCTCCCAGACCTTGGACCATGGCGTGCTGCAGAGCGCAGGGTCCTCTGGGTCTTCGGCATCACTGCTGCGGCCTGGGTCACCCGAACGACGCCGTTTGGGGGATGGAGTGCATGGCTCGACCTCCCCGGCGCGGGAGACAGTACCGTCGCACTCGCCGCGGTCGTCACCCTGTTCCTCATCCCCAACGGCGAGGGCCAGCGAATGCTCGACTGGGAGACGGCGTCACAGATTCCGTGGGGATTGCTGCTGCTCTTTGGGGGCGGGATTGGCATCGCGAGAGGCTTCGAAGCCTCAGGCTTGTCTGGGGCTCTTGGCTCTTGGCTTGCGAACGATCTCGGCATCACCGCGTGGCCTGTTGTCCTCATGACGCTGACGATCTGTTTGGCCGTCACGTTCTTGACCGAGGTCACCTCCAACACGGCGACGACGACACTACTGATGCCCGTATTGGCCGCAGCAGGTGTGGCTGCAGGCATCGATCCAGCACTCTTGATGGTGCCGGCTGCCCTCTCTGCAAGCTGTGCCTTCATGCTGCCCGTGGCGACGGCCCCCAATGCCATCATCTTCGGCACCGACATGGTGACCACCAAGACTATGGCGCGGGAGGGTTTTGCACTCAATCTCCTCGGCGCTGTCGTGATCACAGCGCTGACCGCTGCACTCCTCTGAGGTCCTATGACACTCACCGACAAAGACATGCTCCGAGAGTTTATGGAAACCCAGATTCCATTCAATGCCTACCTAGGAATGAAGGTGACACTTCTCGAAGATGGTGAGGCGGAGATGATGGTCCCGGGTCGGCCCGAGCTCACCGGCGACCCCTTTCGTCCCGCACTCCACGGAGGCGTCGTGTCAGCGCTCGCCGACACGGTCGGCGGCTTGGCCGTGTTTAGTCGCGTTGGCCATACCCATGTTGCGAGCACGGTGGACCTCCGAGTGGACTACCTGAGACCCGGTGCTGTACAGGTTGACCTCTACGCCCGCGCGCGAATCCTCCGTGTAGGAAACCGTGTGGCAGCGACGCATACCCTCATCTACCAAGAAGACATTGATGAGCCGATAGCCACCGCCACTGCCGTCTACAATCTCGTCAGTCAGCGACGGACACCGAGTAGACCTTCGGCGTCTTGAGGCTCGAATCACCGCAACTGTACGGCCGAGGCACCTCGTGAGGCGTGCCTGCCACCTTAAAGCGGACACGCCGCCCTTGAATTCGGAGCGCACTCCCTACGGGCTGGACGTCGTGGAGGGCCTTCAGGTCACGTTTAGCGCGCACATAGGCCTCGGCAACCTGCGCCTCCCGGCTCGCCTCCACACGCCCACGAAACCGGTCGAGCCTGTACAGCTTGCCGTTCGCTAAGCCCTGGAGCAATGCGGGCACTTCGTCAGGGGTGACGCGACCAAACTGGAGCCCCACCGGCAACACCACAAGGGTGGCAGCAAACCGATGACCGCCGAGGTGGGTGGTCTGCCATACCCGTCCGCCCAGCGCTTCATCCAGCGCATTGAAGACGGGGATCCCTTCCACTGCGCAGCAGCGATCGCGAACACCGTGGCTGCAGACCAGCACCAGAGGACCCTCCACCTGCTCAGAACCCTCGCCGCCCGCGAAGAGCGCGGCAATGTCCAGGGTGAGCAGATCCGGTAAGCGCTCCAGCACCAGCTTGTAGGCGGAGTTCTTGATCCCTCCCGCGTTTACAGCAATGACGGTGACCCCGCTGGCTACGCCGGGTCGCCGGATCAGCTGGAGTCGTGCGCCGCCTGCCGCTGCAAGGCCAGCCTCGACGTGGGCCCCGACAGGACCCGACAGCGATGCGGTGTCCGCGACCATCGGAGCCCACCCCTCCTGAACTTGGATCAGGAGCCAGCGAGCGGTGCGCTCCACCGCTGTGCCCTCCAGAGGTTCGCCCAGCATGTGAGCCTGTTCTCTACAACCCTTCACGTTCTACCTCGACCTCTACTTCTGCTGACACCGCTGGTCTGCGGACCGGCAAATAATGACTACTCGCTGCTTGTCTGCCACTTGAACCGTGCCCGCCATCCGCGGGTCGCCTCCGCCAAACGAGGCCTGAATCGAGTAGCTCCCTGCAGGCACATCTCCGGACTTGAACATCCCTTTCTCACCCAAGAGAAAGACTCGGGCATCGCCCACCTCCCGAATAATGACGCGCCCTGTTCCCTTGACAACCGAACGAGGTGGCGTCGCTGGAGGCGGCGATGCAACCCTTGCTGAGGCGGACTCTCTCGCTTCCTTGAGGTCAGGGGAGGAAACCTTTTGTACACGCGGCGACCTCTTGGGCTCTCGGACAACCTCCCTCTTCGATGGAGGTCGCGTCTGTGGCGCCGGGTCTGACTCCGCCACCTTCTCCGATGCGGCTGCAGGCTGTGCAGCGGGCTCCTTCAAGACGGCCGAGGCCGCATGTGGGGCTGAGAAACTAGCCAGAGCCGCCATGCGCTGGTCGGCCCAGACCTTCAAAACCACCCCGCCGCCAACCACGAAAACGACAAACGCGCTGAGGACAGCCGCAACGGCACCTTGGGTTCTGGCCTGGTCGTTCTCAGGGGGCATCGGAGGCGCTCTATCTTCTCTGGCCGCTCCGCGCCGCTCAACCCAATCGCCCACTGGCGGCGGCCCGAATCAACCCAAACCAACCGACCAGAAGAGCGGTGCCACCGATGGGTGTGATGGCACCCAGCCAGCGCGCGTCCGTGATGGCCATCATCCAGAGGCTGCCTGTGCAAACCACCATGCCAAAGGTGAAGGCGCTCCCCACAAGCTTCAAGTCTCCCACTCCAGGGCGACTCACCAGAACCCCCACCACCAGGAGCGCCACCGCATGGACAAGCAGATAGAGCGTTCCGGTCTCAAAGTTGGCCAGCATCGGGTCACTGAGCCTCGCCTTGAGCGCGTGAGCACCAAAGGCACCACCCGCGACCCCCAGCAGGCCAGCAACACTTCCGAAAAGCAGCCACCAGCGGGCCATACCCACCTCCTTAGTGACGCATAACCAGTGGAGGTGCCATGATGGCAGGGTGAGGTCCTTCTCTCCCCTGCTGCTGCTGCTGCTCATTCCCATCCTGATGTTCCCTGGCGCAATCCCCGGGCCGGAGATCGTGAGCGCAGATGACCACCTCTCGGTTCATCACGCATTCCAGAGTGAGGCGGGAGGTCACGTCAGGCACCCGCACCTCTCGGATCCTGCGCTCCAGTTCAAGGCGCTCCGACGGGCTGTTCGAGAAGCCCTTCAACACGGTGAGGTTCCACTGTGGAACCCCAGCATTTGGGCGGGCGCACCCCTCCTGGGAGATGCACAATCAATGGTGGGCTCACCCGTGACCTGGATCTATCTGGTCTTCGGAGAGCACCACGGCGCCGACCTCGCGGTGGTGTTCCTGCTATTGGTCGCCGGCGCTGGGTGTGCTGCGCTCGCGCTTCAGCTGGGTGCGAGCCCCTGGGGAGCCGCAGTCGCCGGATCCGGCGGCATGACCGCCCCTTTTCTTTCGGTGTGGCTGCTGCACCCTCATGCAGCAACAGCTGTGTGGTGGCCCTGGCTGTTGCTGTCGCTCGAAAGGCGTAGCGCGCTGGGTCTGGCGCTGGCCACCGCTGCGACGGTGACTGGCGGGCACCCACAGACGGCCGCTCATGTCATGGGCCTCTCCGCTCTCTGGTGGGTCCTTCGCGTCCGCTGGTGGAGCGGTGCCTTCTGGACCCTCATAGGGCTCCTTCTGGCAGCCCCAATCTGGCTTCCGTTCGTCGAAGAGGTAGGCCGCTCGGCCACGATTGCGCATCACGGCGGCAATGCGCTCGCGCCTCAACAGCTTCTCGATTTGCTCTGGCCGGGATGGCTCGGTCACCCGGCGACAGACACGTGGGACTCCTCGCCGCTCAGCTGGGCGGACGGTCGCTTGAACCCGGGCTTAGGCGTGCTCGTCCTTTGCGGAATGGCTGCCGTGAAGCGGGTTCGGGGATCCTCTGTATTCTTGCTGATCTGGGCCTCGGGTGTTGCGCTGTCCTTCCTGGGCACCGTGGGCCCCCTCAACAATGCTCGACTGGCGAGCCTGTCCGCTCTGGTTCTGCCCGTCCTAGCGGGCCTGATGAAGACAGGGCGCTGGGGGCCGGTCGTCTGGGTTGGCGTGCTCGCCTCCGGACTCTGGGCCATCCGACATGACCAGGGCTCGCTCTCCGAAGAGCGACACGACCCCCGCCCGGCTCCATGGACCGAAACCCTGCATGATGCTGTCGGTTCAGGGCGCATCATCGGTCTCAACTGGGCGCTACAGCCCAACACAGGCGCCTTGGCTGGTTTCTCCGATCTCCGGGGCTACGACCTCCCTGTCTCCAGCGACACCGAGCGACTTCAGACGGCGCTCAATCCACGGCCCGTCCGACCGTGGTTTCGAATCGATACGCTGCCGTCACTCAATCTCTTGCGCTTCGCAGGTGTGCACGCCGTCGTTTCAACCGAGCCGCTTGAACCCGCGCTGGATCTCGGCCAAGCGCCTCTCTACGCACGCACCATCACCAACCCCATGCCACGCGCTTGGTTAGCGACAGCGGCGGAAGATGTCGGCACACCCGAGGCCGCACTGGCGCGCCTTATGTCGGACTCAGGGGCAGCCGCCCGCCCGCCCGTTGAGGGTCGCGGCCGTGCTGGGATCGGATCACCGCTCGTCGCGGAGGGCGAACCCGAGGTGATCGCCGTCTCCGCCTTGGTGGCGACCTCGCGCACGCTGACCTTCACATCGTCATCCGTCGTACCAGGACTGGCGGTGGTCAACGATGCATGGCACCCCGGCTGGCAGGTTACCGTCGACGATCAGCCCGCGACTGCGCTTCGGGTGGGGGGTGTCTTCCGAGGGGTCCGAGTCGACCCTGGCGTGCATCATATTCGATGGTTCTTCAATCCCTGGTCATGGCGCGTCGGCAGCATGCTGTTCTGGGTGGGGATCATCAGCCTATTGCTCGGCCTGTGGGCCAAGCGGCGGGCCCAAGAATCGCCCGGCTAGGCCACCCTCGGCCCCTCGAGCGCGATCGTTTCAGTTGTGTGCGTCCCGCAAATTGTTTGTGTGAAGCAACCCATTGGGGTCGACGCGCACGCGCGCATGGGTGTAGAACTCTGGCCTATAAAGGAGAAATCCATGGCTTATTTGATGGTCGTAGTCGGTCTCGCGTACAGCGCGGTCTGGGCAGCAGGGCTGATGTTTGCCTCGAAGTCTGATGGACCGAAGAACACAGCGCTTCCCGCTGCTGGGCTTCTTGCGTTTCTCGGTCTCACCGCAGTCTCCGCGCAAGCCGCCAAGGAGGCGATGAACCAGCCCGAGCAGTTGACGTCGGATGCGTACCTGGCGCTGGAATACAACCAGAGCGTCGAGGATGTCGTCGGTAAACTCGGACAAGCTTTCGTGTGGAACGAGGCTTACCCCGACCGAAACAGCTTCGACTTGGCCAACAAGGGCATGATCGTCCCCAGCGAAATCTCTGCGCGCCTCCCGACCGGAGAGAACGAGGCAGAGGCCATCAACGCGAAGCTCGTGCTCAGCATCATCGGCGAGCCAGGTCGACGCAACCAGCGCAACACCTTGGGTGCTCGCGCAGCGAGCGAGGGCAATGGCGTGACGGGCCTTCAGATTGTTCTCCGGGAGAACGGCAACGAAGTGACCTTTACCGAGGGCGAAGACTGGACCTTCGAGAACGGCGACACGGCTGAAGTCGTCGCTAAGAAGATCGGCGAGGCCATCGATGCCCACGAGTCATGGAAGGCCGAGGGAAGCACCGAGCTTGCCCCTACCAAGGTGTTCATTGAATCCGAGCTGGAAGCCAACTTGGGTGACATCGGGAACGAGCAAGAAGGCTGGGTGGCCACCGGCCCCAACACGGGCGTCAAGGTTGGCATTATGGACAACGGCACCCCGCAGCGTTTCCGTGGCGGCATGGACTCCGTGGCCCTGAAGTTCTGGCTCGAGGAGGAGCGCGTGCTGGACGGCAACTTCTCCATGACCGATCGTCTCGTTCTCGTGGGCTTCATTGGAGACAAGCTCAAGGCCGTCCGCCAGTCGGGAATCGAAATGACGGCGGAGCAGATGACCGCGATGCAAGAGGCGCTGGTTGCAGCGAGAGAAGCTGAAGAAGAAGCCAAGGCTGAGGCCGAGGCTGAGGCCGAGGCTGAGGCGGCACGCGCGAAGGAAGAGGAAGCCAAGAAGTAGCAAGGCACTCACGGTATTCCATCTACAGAAGGCCTGGGCGACCGCTCAGGCCTTTTGCTGTTGTACAGGAGGCCTTTGGATGGAGGACCTACGGGTCTCGGGGACGGTGAGCATAGACGTTTGAGAGACGCGTTTTGGCCAATGCCTCTTCCTTCTCGACGACCAACTGGGTGAGCCCTTTGGCCCTCAGGAGAGCCACCACTCGGTCAAGGCGCCCATCGATATCGTGCACCTCAACGACCACCTGCTGGATTCCGGCCCAAGTGTCCCCATCAATCCCCAAGAGGGCGTCCTCCTCAGCCCCTTCGCAGTCGATCTTGAGCAGATCGACCCTGCTGATGTCATGATCCCTCAACACCTCGGGTATGGTGACAATCTCACAGTCTACTTGCTCCCTCTTGCTCTGTAGGTACCGGGCAATAGGCCCTGCCAGAATTCGCGGAACCAGCCGGGCGTACCACATAGGGGCATGTTGCGTGTTGCCCGCAACCGCCTCTTCGAAGGCACCGTGCTGGCTCTTCCAGTCTTCTTCTCTGGAGGTGGACAACGAGGGCGCATTGGGGAAGTAGGTGAAGGACGCTCGACCAGCCCGCCTTCCGACACCATAGGGCAGCACGGTTGCCCCCTCCCACGCCGACAGATTCTTTTCTGCACAGGATCGGATGGCCGGAATGGGCTCAAATGCGAGCAGCCGGATGTCCCCCCCACAGCGTTGAGCCATGCGGAGACCAAACAAGCCTATGTTGGCACCGACATCGAGTACAACATCGCCCGGGCGAACGCCGATGCCATGGCTCATGTATCCGTCAATGTGCTCGTCCAGAACCCTGGCCTCACTGGCTTGAAGACAATGCACTTGAGTGCCGTCCTTTAGCGTCGTTCGTCTTGGTCTACTCACAGCTCACTTCACCTTCGACAGCATACGACGGCCAAGAAAAAAAAACGATCGCGGCAAAATAAGCTGAAGTCGTCTTGAGCCGTGACCGACAGGGGGAGCCGGAGGCATCAATGACCACCATCTCGCTATGTGTTGTTACCCAGGGCAAGTCGCCCAATCTTCCTGACTGCATTCGATCGGCTGCCGACTTCGTCGATGAGATCATAGTCCTCGACACCGGTATGCTCAACGGCTCCGGAGAGTGGGCCGTGAACAATGGCGCTGTCGTTGTTCCCTACCAGTGGGCTGGGAACATCGCCGATGCTCGCACTGCTGCAGCCCGTGAGGCCAAGGGCGACTGGGTCTTGATGATGGACTGCAATGAGGTCCTCACAGAGGGTGCAGGCGCCATCATCCGAGCCGCTATCGAAGCCGGTGGCATGGACTGCGGATTCTTGCCGCTCGTCAACGTTAGCCACTCTGATCAGGGCTTGACGGCCAAGCCTCAGGGCGATGCCGAGATTGCGCGCATGCCTCGACTCCTGCGCCGAACCGCTGACCTGCGCTGGGACTCCGGACCCAAGGAGAGTGTAAACACATGGATTGCCATGCGTGCACGCCGTGTACGGGTCATTGATACGCCAATTGTTCGAGAGGTCGAAGCCGCGGTCAATGAGTCCGAATCGGCCAGTCAGGCGGTCAGCGCACTGGCTGAGGGGCCTCCACAGGTAAACCCTCCGGCGTCCAACGCCCCGAATGACGACAGCCCCCAGCAAGAGTTCTTCGTTGCGCCCGGACAAGAGTCGCGTTCCTCGAATAGTGAGGAGGCACCCTCTTCCGATCCCGTGGCTGCACATCTGGCTGAGGCCTGGCATGGCTACCACAACGACAACCTTGATCAAGCCCGGGAATCGGCGGAAGCGGCATGGTCTCTCCTGACGGCCGAACACCCCGAAGTCATTCAGGTCATGACGCTTCGGGCCCACATCCAGATTTTGGACGCGAACCCCAAGGCGGCCCTTGGCACGATCGCAAAGGTCCTGGAGTGGGGCTTTCACCATCCCAACATCGACATGCTCCAAGGCGTCGTCGCGGAGACGACCGGGATGACCTCGTTGGAGTACGGACACCAGCAAGCCTGTCTGGAGAGAGCGGAGGCTGCCTTCATGGCCTGTACGGCTCACGATGGCGAGATATCGGCACGAGACAGCCTACCTGGCGTGACCACATGGGCGGCCAACACCCGCCTCGGTGCGGTACGGCTAGGCCGGGGTGATGTCGACGGTGCTCAGCTCGCCTTCGAGGCCGCTTTGGCAGCCGATCCAGAGCATGCTGAAGCCACGCTCGGCGTGCTCGAGTGCTGGCTCGAACAAGGTGAGGCTGAGCGCATCCTAGAGCCACTTATGTTCTACATGGAGGCCAACATTGCCGACGCGTGGATGCTTGCCGCTTCGGCCTGCGAAGAAATCGGTCGCGTCGAGGATGCGCTGCTCTTTGTGGGCAAGGCGTACGAGCTGCAACAAGACGGTCTGCAGGCTTCGCTCCACCGCAACCTCCGTATGCTTGAGCTGCTCGCGATGGCGAGTCTCTACACCGGCCGGCCACTGGCAGGTCCCGGCCCTTGGGGAGCGGTGGGTGCCATCATCTCTCGTCAGCCACTCCCTGGAATCGCAAAGCCCGCGCCTGTGGATGGACCAAAGGTAGTTCGCTTGGTCAGCCACTGTGTGGCGGCGGGATGGTCCGACATGATCGAGGCGCTGCTCGAGCCCCGAGCGGAGCAAGTCGCTCCCGGTATCTCGGACGTGGTACGCGGCGCGCTCAAAGCACTCGGAGCAGAGAGCATGGAGGCCGAGATCGAGGCACCGGTATTCATCGGAGGGACCTGGGACTCCGGCGTCCAGAGCCTTCAAGGCGCCCTGGACACCCACACCGCCCTGGAAGCAGGAGAGGAGAGCAAGCTGATCCCCATCCTGTGTTCGCTGCGGAATGAATGGATGTCGACCATGACCGAGGATCTCGAGGCAGCGGGCATCGGAGAGCAACAGATGGACGATGCTGTCCGTGGCTTTGTCCGAGGCCTGTTGAGCTTCGACCCCTCCAAGGAGACACCGAGACGAGTCGAGACCACCCCCCACACCCTGCTTCACATCGAGACAATGGCTCGGATCTATCCGCAAGCCAGGTTCATCCATGTGGTCAGAGACGGGCACGAGGTTGTGTCGAGCCTCCTCGAGCGGGACTGGATTGATCCGGCCACCGGAGAGAAGGTTTGGTGCTGCCAAGATGCGAAGGCTGCCTCGGAGTACTGGGTTCATGTGGTCGATGCGATTCGCGCCCAAGGTGAGCGAATTCCCGATCGATACCTTGAGATCCAGTACGAAGACCTGATTGCCCACCCCGAGGTGGTGATGCGCCACGTCCTCGCCTTTCTGGGTGAGCGGTGGGAGCCAGCCGTCGTTGACGCGGTTGAGCCGGTCCCGAGCCCAAAGGGTCAGCACCACCAAGAAGTCGAGCAGGCGTTCGCCATGCATCAGCCGGATGCTTTCACTCAGGGTGACGACAATGCCGCATTTACAAAGTAGTTCCGGCAAACAGTTAAAGTGATTTAAAAATGTTGCCCTTGCCTTGTCAAGGGCAACTTCAATTGGTACGCTCTCCCCTAAGGCCTCCTGCATTGGCATGGCCGCCCCCCCCTCCATGGAGAGCAACATGCACCACCAACGCATCGCCTACGTCGCTCTACTGGGTGTGTTGACCGGGTGTGACAGCAGCCTGGATTCGATCGACGGACACCACCTGGGTACGCCAGAGAGCGTCATCTTTGGCTCAAATGACAGCGGTCACACCATGTTGGTCATGTCCGACCTCCCCAATCTCTGTGAGGCCGTTCGCTCATCCGATCCCCCGGAGCGAAATGACTTCTGGGTGGTGAGCACCTGGACTCAGATCGATGCGGACACGCCCGATCGCTATGCCGTCGACTCCTTTGCCGCCATCACCGACAACGGGGCACTCCACGAGTATTCAACCGAGTCCGGCTACGTCCACATCTTCTCCAATGACCTGGGCTTCATCAAGGCCGACATCGATCTCCAGTTCCCCACCGGGGACACGGTGAGCGCTGAGGTGGAGGGTCGCAAGTGTGACGCCAACCTCTTCTTGGGCATGAAGTAGGAGACCCCATGAGCAAGAACCTCCTGATGTGGTCTGTCGTTGGAATCCTTGGCTGTGGCGAAGCGACGCCCGAGAGCG
>CAZKOI010000067.1:0-5539 GCA_964554315.1 uncultured Enterobacterales bacterium
AGAAGATCTCGTCAAACCGGCCCTTCCGCATCAGCTCTGGCGGGAGTTGTCGGACATCATTCGCAGTAGCGACCACAAAGACAGGCGCCTTCTTCTCCTGCATCCACGTCAGGAAGTTGCCGAACGCCTGCCCTCCGCCCAGCTCAGCCATGCTCATGAAGCCCTTCTCCAGCTCATCGATCCAGAGGACCACCGGAGCCAAGCCTTCGGCCACTCGTATGGTCGAGCGGAGGCTCTCCTCTTCTCCAACCGAACTGGAGAACACCGCAGCCACGTCGAGCCTCAGTAGCGGCATCTGCCACATGTCGGCCACAGCCTTTGCCATCAACGACTTTCCGCAGCCTTGAACCCCGAGGAGAAAGACGCCCTTGGGCTGCGGGAGCCCGAACTGTCTCGCCTCATCCGAGAAGCCGCGCCCCCGAGCCTCAAGCCATCCCTTGAGCGCATCGAGGCCGCCCACCTGCTTCACGCTCCCCCCGGCCTCCCAGAACTCGAGGTATCGGCTCCGGCGGATGGCTTGCCTCTTCTCTTCGACGAGCGCACTGAGATCGGACTCGGCGAACCCGGAACCGACCATCATGATGCGAGCGAGCAGGCGCTTAATCTCTCGCTCCGTGAGACCGAGACACCCATCCACAAAGCGCCAGAAGCGCTCTGTGGGCACCTCAACATCCTGAGCTTTCAGCAACGCTGCGAGAAGCTTGCCGACATCCTCTCGATCCGGCAGAGGGATGTCGATGACGGTGACTTCCTTCTGAAGCTCCTCTGGAACGCGCGCCTCACATCCCAGCAAGAAGCAGGTCTGTTGCTTCGGCCCCAGCGTGAAAGCGAGATCGCGAAGGTGCCGTCGTACATAGGCATCGGTCCACCACGCGGCCCCGTCGTAGATCAGCAAGAAGGCGGCACCGTTGACCTCCTTGAACGCCTGAGCGGCTGATCCAATCTCTGTGGTGCCCTCGATGGCACCCTCAGGACCGACCAACCCGGTGGTGGCGCGCCACCAATAGATGGGCCGCTGCTCATTCGATGCGAGTCGCTCGAGACCGCGAACCACTCGCTCTTCCTCGTGGCTCACCAGCTGGAGTATCGGGTAGCGGGCCCTGACCAAGGTCAGGATTCGGTCCATCACTTCGCGCACCACAACAGGCTACCACCGATTCCATCTGCAGGCGCAGTCTCCTCGATCCGCTATCCTGATCTTGTGACGACACACCGCCTTTCCTATGCCGCCCCAGCACTCTGCGGCCTCACATTCATCCTGTTGATGATGGCGCCTGTGCTGGGGGCCTGGAGCACGATGGCCCTCGGCCTTCCCTGCGGGAACGCGCCCGACGACCTCTGGGCCCTGTGGTCGGCAGGTCTCACAGCGACCGACGCCACCCAACTGAACTTCCCCGGACCATCGGACACCGCCACCCTCCCCCACCCCATCTGGGGAGGACTCTTCGCGCTTCTCGCGGGACTGGCTGGCGCCTACGGCGCATGGAATACCCTCATCGCTGCGGCCATGGTTGTTCTCATGATCGGCACGCTCGATCTCAGCCGCCGCATTCAGCCTGATGCGGCCCCGATTGCTCGGGCAACATTGGTCATTGCCGTAGTGGGGTCGGCGGCCTGGAGCCCTCTGGCTCGCCACGGTGGCCTATCGCTCCTTCCGATGGTTCTTTTGCCTGGAACCCTTGGCCTCCTCGACCGGTGGATACAGCCCGATGCGCGTGGCGCATGGGGTCTCTTAGCAGGAGCCGCAGCCACCCTATCCGTACTGGGCCACTGGAGTACCTCCGTCTTCGTGTTGGCGATGTTGATTCCGATGGTCGTCCTGCAGTGTCGAAACCTCGAAGGGCGGCAGGTCTGGCGCCGAGCCTTCATCGCCATCGCTCCAGCGGTCATTGCGGGCGTCCTGCACATTCGACAGACCGCAGGACCCGACGCTCGTCTCTCCGTCGAAGCCGCCGCCCTCTCTTCACTGTGGGTCCATCAACTGGACAGCGCGCTCGCTCTGCCGGCAACATCGGCCGCAGCGCTTCCCGGCTTGGGTATCCTCTTGCTCGCACTCGCCGGTGTATCCGCGCGTCCTGTTCAGACCGTTGGCTGGCTCCTGGTTAGCGCATGGGGAATTCTGCTCGCTGCTGGCCTGAGTCCCGACGGTCTCGGGCAGCTTGGCCCCGCCCATCACCTCGCCGGTCGTGCGCCGTTGCTGCAGGACCTGGGCTCGTGGTGGGCCATTGCGCCCCTCGTCGCCCTGCCTATGGGACTCTCCGCCATGATCGGTGTCGACATCCTCCATCGCGTGAGACGGGAGCGACTCGCGATCGCCGTGCTGGTGATGGCGACCATCGACCAAGCCGGGCCAACCCTCGCGGCCAGTGGGCATCAGACTTTTGACGCACACCTTGAGACCGGCGCTCAGACAGCGCTCTCCAACCTACCGGCGGGCGCCGTGTTGCAGCTTCGTGGGGCGGCGACGAGGGAGTGCGGAGATGATGCGGTTGAGCGACTCTGGCAGCGCTGGCACGGCCGCCCTACCTCAACCGTTCGAGGCGATGAGCGCAGTGCGATCATGCAGGTGAGCTACATCGCGCGCACAGCCCATGCGATCAGCAGGGCGAGTACACCCGTCAGTCGCGCCAGCCCAATCGAAGGTACGGCCTACACCTGCGCACTTGCAGACCTTCAGAGTCTGCACGACATGGGCTTCATCGCCGTCCTCGTCAACCACGAGAGGGCAGACAACGCCCATGTCGTGGACATGATGACGATGTTGCTCGGCGCCCCTGCATTCGCAGGCACACAGGCAAGCGTTTGGGCCATCGACACGCCCTCAGAAGTGCCGGCTGCATGCCCCCTGCCCCCACCATGAGTCCCCGGTATCAGACGAGATCTGAAAACTTGTTCTGGTGATGATGGAAGACCGAGTATCCGATCACCAAGAAGATGGTGGACACAATGATGGTCAGGATGATGGAGTGAGGATGCGGAAAGCGATGATTCAGCATCAACTCCTGCACGACACCGACCAAGTGCGCCATCGGATTCAGCTGGAGGACGAGCTTGAAGCGATCCGGGTAGGCGCCGGCTGGATAAAAGATCGGTGTCATGAACATGCCCAGGAGGAGCGCACTCCTCAACCAATGGATGGTGTCTCGGAAGAACACGTTCATGGTGGCGAGAATCAGGCCGAGCCCAAGCACGAGGATGGTCTGAACAAGGACCACCAGAGGAACAAGCGCGAGATGCCAACTCAGGCCATGGCCCAAGAAGAGGGCTGCGCCGCAGAGGACCGAGAGACGGATGCCTTGGTTGAGGACGGCGCTCACAATGAGGTGGGCGGGCAGAACAATTGCAGGAAAATTGAGCTTCTTGATCAGGTGAGCGTGGGCGCTGATGCTGGTGGTTGCCCCCGACAAACCCTCCGCGAAGGCCATCCAGGTGACCATTCCCGCGAACAAAAAGAGCGCGTAGTTCGACCACCCTCCTGCCGGGTGAAACTTCACCCCGATCAAGACGTGAAACACAAAGGTGTAGGTGCAGAGCTCCAGGAGCGGCGTGATCACCGTCCAGAAGAACCCGATGGTGCTGCCCGTGTACCGGTGGCGGAGATCTTTAAGAACAAAGGCCCAGGTCAAGCGGCGGTGGCGCCACAGCTGCCCCACACCTCCTACAAAGTGGTCCTGGTCCAGCGAGGTGTCGTAGACCGTCTCTTGGGCTTCCCCGGTCGTGCTCAGCATAGAAGCACACTATCCCGGCTTCCGAGGACTTGTCCTCAAAGGCTACAATACGCGACAGCCATGCCGTGTTTAAGCCCACCCTCTTTTGCCCGCGCAGTATGGACGCTCGGCGCACTGGGCGTCTTGGGATGTGGTGAGCACAAGATCACCTCCCATAATTCGGAGCCGGAGGCCTCCATCACCGATCCGACGGCAGGCGACAGCCTCGTTGAGAACATTCCCTACCAGCTCCTCGGCCGGGTGGATGACAACGACGAAGCAGCCGAAAACCTCGTGACATACTGGCGCATTGGCACCCGCGATGCCTGCACGGACGTCATCCCCAGTGCCGACGGATCCACCACCTGCTGGGCAACACTACATGCAGACGACCACTCCGGCGGTGAGGTGAAGATCTCGCTCACCGTCGTCGACTCAAGAGGCGCCAGCACCACCGACAACGTCAGCGTTGAGGCCGTCCCGAACCAACCGCCCGAAGCCGAGATCCTCGAGCCAGCACAGGGCGAAGAGAGTCCGCGCCGATACTACGCCGACCAACCCATCGACCTCGTCGGCCGCGTGTCGGACCTTGAAGACGGTCTCGGCGAGCTCACCATCGGATGGGAGAGCACCATCGACGGCGTACTTCCGCTCGACATCAATGTGGAAGCCGACGGCACCATCCGTAACACGACCTTCCTCTCGCAAGGCAACCAGATGCTCACGCTCCGAGCCACGGATCTGGGCGGCCTAACCACCTCCGACCAAGTCCTCATCGCGGTGGTGGGTCCCAATGTGGCGCCCAGCTGCAGCATCACCATCCCAATGGATGGCGCCGTCATTCACGAAGACGACGAGGTCACCTTCTCCGGAGCGGCCAGCGACCCCAACGAGGAAGACCTGAGCGGCCTGACCTGCACATGGGAGAGCAGCAGGGATGGGGTCATCTACACCGGAAGCCCTGACTCATCGGGCTTGATGACGTTTGGGGTGTCGGATCTCACCCCGGGTGACCATGTCATTCATCTCACCGTCACCGACGATGGCGAGCTGAGCTGTGCGGACACGCTCAGCTTGTCGGTCCGGGCCAATCCTTACATTCTCGGCACAGCACCAGCCGACGGCGACGTCTTTACCGAGGGAGAGCCCGTCACGCTCACCGCTCAGGTAGCGGACATCGAGACGCTCCCTAGCGACCTGGTCGTGGGCTGGATGTCTAGCCTCGACGGTGCTCTGGGCGACACAACGGCCGACTCCCTTGGGTATGCCGAGCTGGAGGCGATCGACCTCACGCCTGGCGTGCACACCATCACCACGACCGTGACCGACGAAGACGGCATGACAGCAGAGGTCGTTACGACGCTCGTCATCAACCAGCCCCCTACTCGCCCCGACGTGTCGCTCACCCCCAGTGCACCCACCACGGCTGATGACTTAGCCGCCGTCTTGGTTGTGGACAGCTTCGATCCAGAGGGCGCCGCGGTGACCTACGAATACAGCTGGTCTGTGGACGGCTCGCTCTCTCTGGTATCGACATCCGCGGCTCTGCCGAGCACAGCAACCAGGAAGGGGCAGGTCTGGACGGTCACGGTGAGGGCAAGCGACGGCGACACCTACGGCCCCAGCGCGACGGCCAGCGTGTCCATCCTTAACTCCCCTCCAACCCTCTCCGCGGTGGAAATTACCCCATCATCGCCGCTCAGCACTGACGGCCTGACCTGCACGACAGCGGGCGCCTCGGATGCCGATGGAGACACGGTCTCCTTGGTCACTTCGTGGGCGATCGATGGGGTCGACACCGCCACCTCGGACACCACGCTCCCCGCGTCGGA
>CAZKOI010000067.1:5549-12999 GCA_964554315.1 uncultured Enterobacterales bacterium
CTGCACCGTTGTGCCGCAGGACGATGAGGACAGCGGACTGCCGACCACCGCTGCTGCTGTCACCGTGAACACCCCTCCGGTGGTGCACTCGGTCAGCATCTCCCCCGCAGAGCCCTCCGTGAGCGACACCCTGATTTGCGATGTGGGCTTGATTACCGATGCGGACAGCGACCCGACCACACACACCGTCGGCTGGAGCGTCAACGGCATCGATGTGGGCGTGGCCGAGCCCAGCCTCGAGGCCAGTTGGTTTGCCCGAGGAGACGAGGTCCAGTGCGTGGTCACCCCGCATGATGGCCGCGAGCCAGGACTCGAGCGGATCTCAGCCGAAGTCGTGATTCAGAACAGTCTTCCGCTCATCACCGAGGTAGCCTTGAGCCCGCTGACCGCCACAACGAACACCCGCCTCAACGCCGACGTCGCTGCCTTTGATGCCGACGCCGACACCCTGACGCTGGAGTTCACCTGGTTCGTCAATGGAGACCCCGTCACGGAGACGTCCGCCTCCTTGGACGGTCTGGTCTACTTCTCCAGGGACGACGAGGTCCATCTCAGCGTGACCGCCTTTGACGGGTTCGGGATTTCAGCGCCGCTTGAGACCACACCCATCGTCATCGGCAACTCTGTGCCTTCCGCACCGACCTTGCGAATCACGCCGGAGGAGCCGGCCGCCGGGGTGGAGAGCCTCACCTGCGTCCTCGATGCACCCGCCGTCGATGATGACGGTGACGACGTGGCTTACACCTTCACGTGGTTGCGGGATGGAGAAGTCTTTGGAGCGACCACCGACACCACCCACGAGGGTGACACCGTCCCGGGCCACGTGACATGGGCGGGTGAAGAATGGACGTGCTTGGTTTCTGCCGCTGACGACATCTCGACCAGCGAGGAAGCCATCGATGCCGTGGTCCCGGAGTGGCGCTTTACAGGATGGGGGGATGAACCCTTCCCCGTTGTAGACGGTGACGTGCACCTGCTCGGGACCAACAGCCTCGCTGCTGCCGGCCGCGCCATCGCAACTGCGGGAGACATCGACGGTGATGGCATGCTAGACATGCTCATTGGCGCTCCCCAGGACGACAGCAGAGCCGGAAGCTCTGGCCGAGCCTACCTCGCCTTGTCGAGTCACTTTGTGGGCAGCTCCACGGCCACGTTGAACGACGCCTACCGGATTATTGAGGGCAGCGCGGGAGACGACCACGTGGGCAGTAGCGTTGCAGGCGGCCTTGATCTTGCTGGCTCCGAGGCTCCCGACATCGTCATCGGGGCCTATGGAGCCGACATTATGGCGACAGATGATGGGGCCGTTGCCGTCTTCTGGGATGGGGGGCCTGCATCACCCGAGCTGCTGACCTTTGACGACGCTGACGTCCTGCTGCACGGGGAAATTGAGAACGAGATCGCGGGCGTCTCGATGCATGTCCTCGAAGACATGGACGGCGATGGCTCACACGAGCTCCTCGTCGGTGCGCCTCACAACAACACTGGCGGGCATCGCTCAGGGACGGCGTACCTCGTGCTCGGGTCGACCATGACCACCTCCGGCACACTCGACCTCGGTGAGCAGACCAAGCTCTATGGCGAGTCTGGGCTCGATATCGCTGGCACCAGCGTTCACAGCGCAGGGGACCTCGACATGGACGGCATACCGGACATCGTGGTCAGCGCACCCTACAACGAGACCGGAGGCGCCCGCGCCGGCCGGGTCTACGTCGTGTACGGCAACGATGCACTCACCTACTCCAGCCTGACGCTCGGCGATGCGGACATTCGTATCCACGGTGCTGCAGCCTACGACGAGGCCGGACTAGGCTTAGCCGGTGGCCACGACGTCGACGGCGATGGAAGCCCCGAGCTGCTGATCGGTGCCCCCTACCACGACGACCCCGCAGAGGACGCAGGCCGCGCCTACCTCTTCTGGGGCGCTGGACTCGCTGCATTGGAGACTCGAAGCGTTGAGGAAGCGGATGTCGTCTTTACCAGCGAGGAGCCCGGTTCCGAGCTTGGCTTTTCGATCTCGAGCAGCTCAGACGTCGATGCCGATGGACTCCACGAGGTGGTCATCGGCGTGCCAGTGGGCACCGGCGACACCGTGGGCGCAGGGGTGACTTTGCTCTTTATGGGTGAGTGGTTGGCCGCGGGTGGCGTGTTTAGCCCCGGCGATGCCTCATACACATTCGTCGGTACAGGCGGAAACGATCATGCTGGACGGGTGGTGCTCGGTACCGGTGATGTCGACGGCGACGGCTTCGACGACCTCGCGATCTCAGAACCCTTTGATACGACCATTTACGGCTCGAAGAGCGGCGCCGTTCATCTCCTCTTCGCGCCCTAGCTCTCCGAAACAGAGAGGGGAGCGATGGGCGCACACATGGCAGATACAAACCCCATGTCAGGGGACAATTCATCCATGGTCCAGTTCATCGCCTTGGTGATGTCTTTCATGCTAGGCACCATGTTCAGCGGATTGAGCCGACGCTTGAGGTCGAAGACATGATGGGCAAAGGCATGGTTACGAACGACGTTCGGACGGATAATCTGCTGAACGGGCAAGAAGATGGGACTCCTTGCGCTCGGTGCAAAGCAGTCTAGAGCCAAGACAAACGGGTTGCGTCGGGTGAGGCGACCACGCATGACCTCCGCGTATGCGGGGCGACAGGGCAGGTTGTTGACCACGCCTCCTTCCAGCAAGCGAGTGATCCCCGTCTGCCCGTACAAATTGTCCAGCAGACGCCGCATGCGCTCATCTTCTCGGTAGATGTCGTAATGAATCAAGCCAGGTATGGCGCTGGAGAAGCCTACGGCATCGACCACATCCGCTTGTCTTGTGGCCTCATCCGCACCAAAGACGATCTCCCGGAGCGCGTCAGGGGTGCCCAACATTTCTTTGAAGATGCCGGCCACGCGCCCAATTCGAGCGAGCCTCGACCGTCGAAAGACCCGGCTGGGACCGGCGAACCCATCCATAAAGTGCTCGTAGTAGTCCAGGTCATGCTTGAGGCCGTCCACAGTGATGCCCGTCACCACGATAAGCATCGGAATCTCAAGGTCGTCGATGGTCATGTCGCTGCCGTCGGGACGTTTGAAGAGGTGTCCTATGGCCGCACGAAGGTACAGACGAAGCGTTGCGGGGAGTCCATAGCGGCTGTCCAAGTCGAGGACGCGGAACACCTTACCCCACGAAAGACTGTCCGCCGCTGCAACCATTGGCGCCAGATCGAACACCTCGGTTCGCGCCCGAAAGACCCCTAAGAGGGCGCCCATTGAGGTGCCCGAGAGGAGTCGAGGCTGGAGGCCATGCCGGTTCAACAGTGTGAACGCCCCAGGATACCCGTACCCCGAGCCACCGCCCCCTCCCGCGACGATGACGAGCTGCCGCTCGCAAACCTCGGCCTCAAGACTGGCCTCATCAAGAGTCCCCTGCTCCAAGAGTGCTGCTCGCTCATCGAGGGTCGCTTCAACAAGCCTCGGCAAAGCAAGCGCGGCGGATTGCAGGTCGACGCGTTCGCCGAGATAGGGGCGGAGCGCTTCTGCGACCCTCCAGCGATGAGGAGCGAGGCGCCCAGCGACGTCTACATCGGTCCCGTCTGCCGCGCGAACAACCGAGAGTTTTGCAAAGGAGAGAACATACCGGAGCTGGTGATGCCGTCGCTCATCGAGCGTGCTTGGTTCCGCTAAGACAGCATGCGCAAGAGAGGCCTCGAGCTGCTCGATGGCCGACCGGATGTCGAGGTGAGTGTCAGCGTCCAAGGGGCACCTCCGGCTCCGGGCCCTCTCCCCATAATCCGGCGAGGTCGGCGGCGACATCTTTGGTCCGAAGGGCCGTCCACTCGGACGGAAAGAATTGGGCATACTCATGCCGAAGGAAGCGCTGCCCAATCAAGACGATGGCGCCGACATCACTCGGCGTACGAATGACACGACCTGCCGCCTGTACAACCCTCGCCATTCCGGGAACCTGGTACGCGTAGAGAAAGCCATGCTCGTATCGCTCTTGGTACCAAGCGCTCATGAGCTTGCGCTCAAGACAGACCGCAGGGAGAGCGGGCCCCACGATGACAGCGGCGAGGAGCCCGGCACCCGGCAGGTCTATACCCTCCGAAAAGATGCCACCCAGAACACCCATGAGGACGTGGTTCTGACCCTGTGCAAGCGTCTCAAGAACGCGAGCGCGGTCAGCCTCATCCATGGTGCGCTCTTGAAAGATTACCGGTCGGCCCGTAAGGCCCATCTCCGCCGCCACCTCGTCCCGTAGCGCAAAGCTGGAGAAGAACACCGCCACGTTGCCCGGCACGGCCGCGACCGCTGCCTCGATCTCCGCCGCGATAACGGCTCGGTCGCGCGCCCGATGTCGATACTCCGTAGAGACACCTCCGATGACCAAAACGCGTCGGTTCTCCGGCGGAAAGGGCGAGTCAAAGTCTGAAGTGATGGTCTTTGATGGACTGAGCCCAAACATCGAGGCGTAGAAATCGACCGGGCGCAACGTTGCACTCATAGCAATCGTGGCCGAGAGTTCTCCGAACGTCGGTCCCAAGATCGGCGAAGGATCTCTGCAGAGGAGCTTTAGTCCAGCGGGCTCAGTGCCTCCCGACGCGCGCCAGATCGCCACGGTCTCTTCTCCCGCCACCTCAAGGGCAGACCTCAAACGTGCGACCGCGCGAACAACATCCAGGTACGGGTCTCCATCCTCGAACACGGGATGCTCGGACTTGAGCAATAGGTAGTCTAGCTCTATGTCCTCAAATCGCTTGGCGAAGCGACCAACGTCCGCGCTGTTCACTCCCTCATCCAGCGCGAGCGCCATCTCACCTCCTCGGGGTAGAGACTCGAGGGCGTCGTCCACCCACGCCAAGACGTCCTCAACGAGCTCACCAAACCCCAGATAGGCCGGATCGGTGCGGAAGCCCTCCAGTGCAGCGAGGAGAGGGTCTCGCAGGAGCACAGGACTCGCATAGCCCCTGGCGCGCTCCGGTAAGTTGTGCGCCTCATCGATCACCACAACCCAGTCGCCGGGAGCATCCGCCAGAGGACCAATGCGGCGGGAGGGATCGAACGCATAGTTGTAGTCGCCGATCACCACGTCAGCCTCGCGGCAGAGGTCCATCGTCAGCGCAAATGGGCAGACCATTGCCGTCTTGCCGACCGCCTCGACGTCCGCCGGATCAGGAACCGTGATGATACCGCCGTCCTCCATCCAGAGGCGGTCCTTCAGCTGCTGCTGACGAACTTTGTCGTAGAAACCATTGGCGTAGGCACAGCAATCCGGCCGACAACTGACCACCTCGTTCAGACACGCTTTCTCACGGGCACGAATGCTGACAGCCTTGAGCGGCAAGCCTGCTGCAGCGAGACGCCGAAGGGTCTCCTCGACGATGCGCTGCTGGGTCGTACGGGCCGTGGCAAAGTACACCCGCCGATCGCTCTCAAACGCGGAGCGAAGAACACCATCGAGCACCGCCGCCGTCTTTCCGAGTCCAGTGGGGGCGTTGAGGAGAAGGTGAGCACCGCGTGCTGTCACCTCTTCAACCTCCTGCGAGAGTGCCTCTTGTCCGGGTCGCCAAGCGAGGTGTGCGAACGGTACCCGAGCCTGACGACGCCGACGGAGCCAATCGAGGTGACGCTCATGCTCGGTGATGATCCATCCCAGCTGAGCCTGTAAGAAGCGGTCAAAGTCAGGGTCAGCCTCGACGTGAAGAACATGCTGAGTTCCGTCCGCTACCGACATCAAGACCAGTCGACCCACCGCTGGTCGACCCATCGAGGCCATCGCATGCAGGTAGACCTGAAGCTGGAGCACCGCATCCGGCAGCTCAGAGGCCGACAGCATCGCGAGCCTGTCGTAGCCGAGGGCCGTGGACTTTACCTCTTCGACCACCCATGAGTCCCCCTCACGAGTGACACCATCCATGCGTCCGGTGACGACCACCTCCCAGTCATCCACCATGCATCGATAAGAGATGGTCTTTTCCGCCTGAAACGCTGCGTCCTCCTCGCGACGACTCGTCTGGTAGATCTTGTGCGCGACCTGGCCTGCGGCCAATCGAGCTCGCCCGGCGCGTCCGAT
The DNA here is from genome assembly GCA_964554315.1 of uncultured Enterobacterales bacterium. Lineage (GTDB taxonomy): Bacteria > Myxococcota_A > UBA796 > UBA796 > UBA796 > UBA796. The sequence continues at coordinate 11,617 of CAZKOI010000067.1, forward strand.
CGCCATCGTAAGGTGTCCCGATGGCGGACCCGCATCAACCACGTCGTGAACCGACATCTCGAGTACGCGCTGGGCATCATTGAAACGAAGCAAGGGGGACGCTCGAGGGGAGGAACGAAAGGAGTGCTTCTCTTAACCGAAGGCAGCCAACGAGCGAGTGAGCTAAGGGGCGGACTGGAGGTCGAATGACTGCAACTGAATCCGCCTGGAACTCACTGAAGAACAGAATCTCTGAGCTGGAAGCGCTCGGTGGTGTCGTTCAACTCTTGGAGTGGGACCAACAGACGATGATGCCCGCAGGCGGTGCTTCTCAGCGAGGACTTCAGCTCGCGACGCTGACCGGCCTGATGCACGACAAGCTTGCAGACCCTGCGGTTGGGAGCTGGCTCGACGCGCTCGCGTCCACGAGCGATCCCGTCTGCCGGGCCGCGGTTCGAAACATCACACGAGATCACCGTCGCGCAGTAAAGGTGCCCACTCGCCTCGTGGCAGAGCTGGCTGAGGCAAGCAATGCGGGCTTCGTCGACTGGATGCGGGCTCGGGAGGAGAATGACTTCGCTCGCTTCCAGGTGGCCTTAGAGCGACTGATCCGGCTGCGCCAGGAAGAAATCAGCCACCTCGGACCCGCGGACAACCCCTACGACCACCTCCTGGACCAGTACGACCCAGGATCGACCACCGCCCAGCTTGAGCCCATGTTTGCCCGCCTTCGGGAAGAGCTGAGCTCCTTTCTCGACGACCTCAAGGGCCTAGACGGCCCCGCTGCGGTGTCCGGTACTTGGGATGTTGCCGCCCAGAAGGCGTTCTCTGACCGTGTCATTTCAGACATCGGTTTTCGACTCCATGACGGACGCCTTGATGCCAGCGAGCACCCCTTCACGGTAGGAATGGGAACCGGGGACGTGCGCCTCACAACCCATTTGTACGAGACCGATCTCTTGGGCGGCTTGACGGGGACGATCCACGAGGCCGGCCACGGTATGTACGAGCAGGGCCTGCCCGCCGACCTCGCGGGGACGGGTGTCGCTAATGCCGCCGGAATGGGGCTGCATGAGAGCCAGAGCCGCTTTTGGGAGAACGTGATCGGGCGCTCTCTGCCCTTCTTTCGGTGGCTAGTGCCCCACATACATCAACAGTTTCCGGGTGATGACCTCACTGCCGAAGATTGGTTCGGGCATGCCAACCGAGTCGAGCGCTCATTTATTCGCGTGCAGGCCGATGAGGCCACCTACAACCTCCACATCATCATCCGCTTCGAGCTGGAGCTGGCCCTGCTCTCCGGCCGCATCCGGGTGGCCGACCTACCCGAGGCATGGAACCAAGCCTACACCGACCTCCTCGGCATCACACCGCCGACGGCTAACGAGGGCGTGCTTCAGGACG
>CAZKOI010000068.1:0-12804 GCA_964554315.1 uncultured Enterobacterales bacterium
GAGCCCCGACCCCGTATGGCTCACACGCATCCAGATTGCGGTGCTCAGCCTTGGTGCCCTGCCCGCATGGGGCCTCGGGAAGGATGAGACGGGTCACCTCTGGGGCGGAGCAGCGGGGCTCCTGCTTTACCTGGGATTTCCACCGCTCGTGGCCATGGCCCTCCAAGACTACCAAGACCTGGTGCTGTCGATTCCTTTCATCATTGGTGCCGTTTGGCAGTGCCGACGCGGCCACACCATGGGCTTCCTGGCCATGGGCCTTGGGGCCGCAATGTGCCGGGAAGAGCTCGTCCCGATGGTCGTACTTATCGGAATCATGCACCCTGGCTCCGTAAGGCGGCGGGTCGCCTGGGGACTCAAGGCCGCGGCGCTCGCCGGTGGCTACGCCCTGATCCTCTGGGGAATTGGACGAGAGCTCGACGGGTACGACAACCCGATGATGTCCCACTCGGGCGACATGATTCTCTCGTGGCCGCCCGTCTGGACCCGCGAGTGGACGGACTTCGAGGCGTTCTACTCTGCCTTCCTCAAGCCGCTTCACTTCCTCGCCTTCCTGAGCCCGCTGACCATGCTGCCCAGCCTTGGCGCGCTGTTCTTTCACCTCACTGCTCCTCCTCATGGGGGGGTGGATACCTCGTGGACCGGCCACATCCATCACATGGCACCCATCGTGGGCTTTGTTGTCGCAGCATCAATTCAGAGCGTGGGCACCCTCGTTCGGTGGTCTGCTCATCTACCGAGCACGCCACGCGCCGTCGTCCTCGGGCTTGGCGGCCTGGCGGCAGCGGGTGCAACCGTGATGCTTGCCCGCCCCTGGATGAGCTACCTTGAGCTACAACCGGCTCTTACGCTGCGGGCACCACAGGAGACCGCAGCCGAGTGGGCGATGATCGCAAAGCTACCCTCCGATGCCTCCGTCGCCACCGATACCCATGCCTCTCTCGTCATCGCAAATCGCGCCGAAGCATTCACCTACGACGAGAGCCTCGCCGATAAGCGACCCGGAGAAGGCCTGGACGCCCTTGACTTCATCCTCGTTCGGAAGACGCACAAGGCGTGGCTGACCAAGGTCCAGCAAGAAGGGGGCCAGGCCGTCGACGAGTCGAAGACTTACGTCCTGTTCGACCTGCGCTAAGGACGAGACTGCTGCGAGCCCGGAATGGGCCCTGACGGCGCCGGCTGTCCATCAGGTGGCTTCACCGGTCCTGGCACCGGTCGACCATCCGCACCTACGGGCGGGGCAGCCGGACCGACTGGCCCGCCATTGGGGGGTCCTACAGGGCCTGGAGCATTCCACTGGTCTCCCCGCTTCACCAGATCTGGAATCTCCGAGCGAGGAATCTGGAAGATCTGTGCACTGAACTTGGGATTCTTAACCTCCGCAATCGGGGTCCACTGGGTCGCCACCCAGTCGTCCATGTCCCGCCTGGCAACCGCATTGGGGTCATAGAGATCGGCCGTCGTCACGACGTAGCCGACGGGGCCGTCGCCATCGCACTCCATGGCGTGCACCGAGAGGCACTCCCAGTACGCCTCCTCGGTTGCATACTCGGGGCATATGCGCTGCGGGCAGTAGGAGAGACGGCCCTCGACCAGCGCTTCGCGAACGGGGCTGGCGACGCCGCTGCCCGGCGCAAAGTGGTTCGACAGCGCTTGGCCAAGCTGCCAGTATCCGACCTCTTCGAGGGTCGGATAGAGCGGACGTCTCGCAGGCTCTGCGTCTCTCACCGCGCCGAAGAGAAGCCCAACACCCAGCACGGCCCACACCCCCTGCACCACCACCGCACGCCGGCTCTGCCGGGCGATCGCGAGGCCCATCCAGGCCACACTGGCCATGCCTCGTACCAGCAAGACCGCACCCAATGGCGAGAGATTATCACCGTAGCGAAGCGGCGCTTGCGCAGCTGCGAAGACAGGAAGCGGAGCCAAACAAAACAAGAGCCCGAGGCCCATGGCCAGGTCGGTTCGTTCCCACCAACCCGCACTCGAGCGCTCGACTCGCTTCAAGCCAATGCCGATGACGCCCAGCCAAGGCAAGATGAGTCCCGCCTGCCACGGGAGCCAGCTGGGACGAACCTGGACCAAGAGCTGGGCGACGCTTCGCTCAAGAGCCGTGTCCATTCCGCTCGTGAGGATACCCCTGGCGGTGTCCCAATTGCTCACCCGGCCCTGTCCCTGGTACCCCGGAGAGATGCCATTCGCGATGGACACCTGGAAGCCTTCCCAGGTTGAGACGGGGAAGACCTGCGCGAGGCCGTAGAGCAATCCACCAAAGCCGAGGAGGTACCCGAGCGAGGCGAGCCCGCGGTTGGACCCGCCGGCCATCAAGATGAACACCAGCGCAGGCAGCATATAAGGGAGCGTCGAGAAGTGGGTCGCTGTCGCCAGGGCCGCGAGAACGCCACTGAGGAGCCCGAGCTGCCATCGGCGGGTCGCTAGAACGGCGCCGAGCATGGTGAGCGGCACCACGGTCACCACAGCCGCATCGACGCCAAATCTCAGGGAGACCGCCAGTGCGTGTCCCGAGAGCATCGCCAGAGCGCCGGCGCCGAGCCCGATCCAGCGCTGGCCCCAGAGTCGAGCCATGGCAAAGATACACAGACCCAGCGAGACATTGAGCAAGTGGTTGGCCAAGTGCCCTGCGCGGACGACGCTGTCTTCGAAGACCATCACCGCGTTGACGATGATGATCCATCCCGGCAGCCGCTGCGTTGAGAGGTCTTCATAGCGACCGTCGTGAAAGGCGAGCATCGCCCGAGCCCACTCGCCCGCATCGGGTCCATCCAGCAGCGCGTCACGTGTGGTCCCCCACGCCGGTGCATCAGGCCCAGGGACCGCCAGCGACACATCTCCCGTGGGCCAGTGCAAGAGGCCCGCCCAGAGGAGGGCGGCCACACAGAGCAGGTCTAGCCAGAGGCTGCGGCGCATAGAAGTCAACCGGAGAGAGAATGCTCACCCACCGTATCACTCTCCCTCGAGGGTTGGGTTGTGAGTCGGGCTCTCGTCCACCTTCCAGCCCAACAATTCGCTGCCCACCGGTCGTCCTTGCGCGAAGTCCTCGCGGAGCGTATCCACGCAAGCAGGCGCGACGTCAAGCGGTAGCTGGCTTGAGTTGGCCGCATGCCAGAGGCTGTTGCTCGGCTCGATATCGGCGCTCACCGGGGCGCGCCAAGTGGCCACCGGCGACAACCAAGTCGGCACCATGCCGAGAACGCAGATGAGGATGCCCCCGAGCGACATCCACTCTGCCCGACTCAGCCACCCTCTCGTTGTTGACGCCTCGTCGCGCTCAAGCGCCCCCTTCGCGACCACGGCAAAGCCAAGCCCTAGCAGCACCGGCACCATCGTGATTCCGTTGGCGATGTAGCGTGAGTGTCCCACCATCTGGGCCGTCCCCTGAATTGCGACCGCAAAGGGCACCACGGTGCCGATGAAGCCAAGGGCCAGCCACGGCCTTCGGCGCGCGCCCCAGACCCCCAGCAACAAGCCTAGGGCTGCCGGCAGCACCCAGGGCGTGACGTGAGTGCGCCGCCCGTAAGCCGTCTCGGGCTGGTCCTCGATGCCCTCGGGTAGACGCTGGCGAAGCTCCCAGAGAAACACCAAGGTCTGCGGAATCTCCGCGACACGCGTCCGTCCCCAGACAAAGCGCGACGACGCGAGCTCCTCGTCCGTTGATAGCCCTGCGTTGGGATTGTTAGGTTGATACCGCCGGAGGGCCTCGTCGACATAAAAGCTCGTCTGCTGCTCGAGACTCGGGGTGATCTCCCAGGTGGTGAGCTTTCCCACGTGGGACGACAGCGCGAGCGCCCCGGCCAACAGGCCTAGACCGGCAAGCTTCCGAAGGGGCGTGTGCAGCAAGAGCGAGGCAAAGGCGGTCAGACCAGCGGCGGGCAATGCCCAGAGGAGACCTCGAACGTCTAGCAGAAGCACGAGACTCGTCACCACACCCGAGAAGGCCACTGCGCCAAGGGTTCGGAAGCGGAGAGCCATCACCGCTGCGGCCGCCGACAGCACACAGCCCGCAACCGTCTCGGGGTAAAAGGTCACCGTCCGGGTCAGGTGAACCAACGGTGCCACCGCCGACGCGAGCAGCACCGCCGCAGCGCCCGCCAGCCGGCTATGAACCGCGCGAGCCCAGAGGAAGATGCCGATGCCCATCGCCACGTGGCTCAGCACCGCTCCAACCAAGAGAGCATCGACCACCCCGAGGCTCTCGGCCAGCACCCCCGGAAGCGCACCCGCCACCAGAGAGCGCTGCTTCGCCCAGAGCTCAAGATTGCCCGATCGGAAGGCGCCCAGACTCTCGCAGTACTGCCCAAAGTCAGACGCCGTCAGCGCATACCGAAACAAGAAGTAGCGCGTCATCCATGCCGCGCTCAGCAGCGTGTTCATCAGCGCGAGCCCCAGCGCCATGCTGAGATCAATCCGAGCACACCAGGGCTCGTTCGGACCTCCAGACCGACCGAATCGTCGCACCAGCACCGCCAGCAGCAGCAGCGGAACGACCGCATGTGCCAGATGACCGAGGGGTGTGATGGGGATGCCGTACATGAATCCTGCGAACTCCTCTTAGCCTATACCAGGCTCCGGTGGTGCGCTCCTTCACCCCGGCGTAGTAGTCTGTCCCGGGAGGCGGATGTGACCTTGGCAGAGTTTCAGCGATGGGTGACCAACCCTTACGTCCAGTCTGGCATGGTCATCCTCCTTGGCTACCTCGGAGGCCTGGCAGCAGACTGGTTCGGCGTCCGAGTCGTCGCACGGATGACGGCCAAGACCGCGACCAAGTACGACGACCTGATCGTTGAAGAATGCCGACCGGCCATCCGGGCCTCTTTCCTGCTCGCGGCGATGTTCTTCGTTGTCGGCTGGAACGATCCGCCTGCCGTCCTCGCCTTCTACCTCGAGGGCGCCATTTGCTCTTGGGCCATCGCGATCTGGACACGAGCCGCCTTTGCTGTCTCCGCACTCGTCACCCACTGGCTCGCTCACATCGACGGGCGCTTTACCGCCGTGACCAAGCAGACCCAGCCGGCATGGGACATGGCGCTGAGGCTCATCATCGTGGCCATCGCAGCCTATTTCTTCTTCTTGTGCTGGGACTTCGATGTGACCGGCTGGCTGGCCTCCGCGGGGGTCATCGGTGTGGCCGTCGGCTTCGGCGCGAAGGACACCATGGCGAACCTGTTTGCCGGGGTGGGGATCCTCGCCGACCAGACGTATCGACTCGGGGACTTTCTTTTGCTGAACACCGGCGAGCGGGGGCGAGTGACGGACATCGGGTTGCGCAGCACCCGGCTGCTGACACAGGACGAGATGGAGATCATCGTCCCCAACTCCGTGATGGCCACGGCCAAGATCATCAACGAGTCCGGCGGGCCACAGGAGTGCGAGCGCATTCACATTACCGTCAGCGTCGCCTACGGCTCCGACATTGACCGGGTCCGAGAGGTCTTGCTGAACGTTGCGCGGTCGACCGAGGGCGTCATGACCACCGACCCTCGACGACTTCCCGTCGTCCGCTTCAGCGCGATGGGGGCCTACGCGCTCGAGTTCCAGCTGCTGGTCTTCATCGCCCTGCCCGAACAGCGCCCCGAGGTGATCGATCGCCTGAACACGGGCGCGTACAAGGGTCTCGGCGAAGCCGCGATCACCATTCCTTTCCCGCAGCAGGAGGTGCGCCTAGTCCAACCGTAGGGGCTGGCATCGCGGGCAGAAGTAGGTCCCTCGCCCCGCCTGCGCGATTCGATGAACGGCGCCTCCACAGCCTGGACAAGGCTCGCCCTCCTTTCCATAGACTGAGAAGCTTCCCTCGCCACCCTGATTGACGTAGGAAAGCTCGGCGCCGCCTTCCGCCTGAAGGGTGTGTTCTATGAACGCCGGCACCGCTTCTGCGAGCCGGGCCCAGTCGTCGTCGTCGAGGGTGTCTGGACGTAGAGCAGGGTGGATCCGCGCTCTGAACAGCACCTCCGCTGCCGCGATGTTTCCGAGCCCGGCGACCCTGTCCTGGCGCATGAGGGCGACCTTGATAGGCGACCGCACTCTGGCGAGCCGGTCCTTCCACCAGTCGCCGCTTCGCAGCACGGGCCATGGCTCGGGTCCCAGCCCCTTTCCCCGAATCCAGGCCTCCAGGTCCGGGGTCGGCACCAGATCCATGGTACCGAAGCGTCTGGAGTCGACGAAGGCCACACACCGTCCGCCCTCAAAGATGAACCTCAGACGAGCCGCACGGGACCGCTCGGGGTCGAGTACCGTCTTGCCCGTCATCCGGTAATGGATGCAGAGACTGAACCCAGCGGCAAACTCAGCAATGGCGTACTTGCCGCGACGATGGACGGTGCGCACAACCTGGCCCCGAAGCTGGGTCCACGGCAGAGCTTGGAGGCGGTCGTCCTCAACCTGCACCGCCTCTAAGCGCTGCCCGCTCACCCAGCCGTCGAGCTGCCGGGCCATGATCTCGACTTCCGCAATCTCGGGCATGGGGCTCCATCGGCTACCCCGACCTAACCCATGCTCACCGTCGCCGGGAGCGATGTGGGGCGGGCTGCAGCCCCTCCTCTCGAATCGGCGCCCTTCACCCGTCTGACCGTGCAACGTCTCGCCCTCACACCTTTTTTTCAGCAGCCGTTAACAGCCGCGTCTACGGTGCCACACCTACTCATAAGGAGTCGGACACCGGTGGACTACAACGCGCTCTTCGACCGCATCATGGGACAAGTCGACCAAGCCGCCTACATGGCGCTTGCCGACGTGGTCGACCCGGCACAGCGGGACGCAATGGCCGAGGTCGAGGCCCACATACGCGACCCCGGCCTGTCCAGTGAGGCCACCGAGGCTCGAATCCGAGCCCTCCATGCCGCGAGTCGCATTGACCGGATCCACATGCTCTCCGCCCTCCACGTCCTCGCGGCCAGCCCCAAGGTGGCCGACTACGACCTCGCGGCTCGCTATGTCGCGGAGCAAGAGATGGCTTCGCTCTCCGCGGGCGGCCCGAGGCTGCAGGCAAACCTCGCGAGTGTCGATCGACACCGTGGGGTGCTCGCCTTTCTCCAAGCCCACTACGGAGTCGCGCTGGATTACTTCTCTCGGGCTTTCGAGCGACAACACTCCGCAGGCAACCTCGCGAATGTTCTCGCGACCCTGCTGCGACTCGGCGACCTCGATGAAGCCCGCTCGCTGCTGACCCAGGTTCGCAGCGCCTTCGACCGCTCGCTGGTTGCCGATCTCGACCACATGATTGACCAAGACCCTGACCTCGCCATGCTGCGAGCGGAGGATTCCCCATGCTGACCACCGCACTGCACCTCTACGTGGCTCTTGCCGCTTCGCTCGGGATTCCCGTCGAAGAGTGCCCTCTCCCGGCCGACTACTGCGAGGACTTCCAACCTGTCGACCCCGCGGAATCAAAGAGCGCCGAGAGTGTTCCGTGGACGCGAACCACCAACCCGAACCAGCCGCCGCGCATCTACAACGGATTCTGAGACGTGAACGACAACCCGAACATCCGCGGCCCGCTGGATGAGTTGCTCTGCAACCGCCACACGCCTGAGGCTCGAGGACTCTACACGACGCTCGCGCGCTACGCCCACCGACGGGTTGAGTCCTCGGCACGCCGTCGCTTCTCAGACGTCCTCACCAGCGCGGACCACGAGGAGCTCACTGCCGAGGTCCTCCTCCAGCTCATGAGCGGTGCCCTGAGTCGCTTCCAGGGCGAGACGGTGGCCGAGTTGCTCGCCTTCGTCCGAACCATCTGCGATCGCCTGGTGGGGCACGCGGGGTTCAAGAAGATCCGAGAGCGCGACACGCTCGCCGGAGACTTCAGCGACGAGGTGCGAGGCTGGACGGGGCGCATGGACCGCCCTGACGAGCAGCTTCGTCTCGAGCCTACCTGTCCGCTCGGTCAGGACGACGCGGCCTACCTAGAGGCGCTGTTCGCCTCCGGAAGCCGAGCCGACCTTGCCCGCGAGCGGGGCATCAGCCGCGCCGCAGTGACCCAGCGAATCACGCGCATCAAGAGCAGGATTGACGGGCTCTCAACGTCCGACCAAGAGGCCGCTCAAGACTGGCTGGAGGATCTCGCCCGCCGTAGCACTGAGGGCCTCCTCGCCGGCTAGCCTCGCCGCGAGAACGACCGCAGCCATGGGAGGGAGGGGTGCGGCTCGTCGACACGCGGCGAGTGGTCTGTCTCCACGAAGATCACCATCGACTCGGGGTATCGGTCGCGAAACTTGTTGACGTTCGCGGGCTCGTTGTCGAGGAACAACGTGGGCTTGCCCATCTCAGCAATGATCCGAAGCGCCGTGTCCTTAAACTCCGTGTCGTCCGTCTCAAAGTCAGGCTTGACCATCAAGCGGCACTCCTCTCCATCGAGCGGAAAGCCAAAGCCTCGAAGAGACTCCTCGGTGCCGCTCCTCATGGTCTCGTCGCGACCGGTCAGGTACACGATCTTCATCCCCGTCGCCCTACACCGACGGACGAGGTCTACCGCGCCTGGCATGGCGTGGTCAAAGCGTACGTAGGCACTGGTGAAGAAGCGGTCGAACCAGAACTTTTTCAGGTCATCCACCAGCTCAGCCACTCGCTCTGCCGGGAGGCCGGCATTGGTGAGCGTGTTCCCAAGATCCCAGTCCTTGAAGGACTCAGGCGTCACAGCATAGACGTCTAGCGCACCGATCTGCGACGCGAACTCGCGCATGATGTGGACCTGCCGAGGGCGAGTGTCAAAGAGACATCCATCCAGATCGAACACGCCAACACCGGCGCTGCCTGTGGACCCGGCATGCGCCACTATCTGGTCCAAGAGCGCGTCCTGCTCCGGGCTGGTCTCGTAGGGGCTGTATCCTCTTGCGCGTGCCATGGTGACCTCCTTCGGCTCCCCGACTGTGTATCCGATTTTGGCCGTCACGCCGCTGCAGGACCACCGACTCAGGGATCGGTGCAGACGGGATTGGTGATCACGTCGCCCACGCCGTGGGTAGTGAGCAGGTTGAGATCCGTGTAGTAGACCACGCCATCGACTCCTCGGTCGGTATAGACGGTCGGGTAGCCGCTCGGACACGGGAAGCCCGGGGCGCTCATGGTGGTGCCGATCGTGTACGAGATCGCGGTCGAGTCGGGGTTGCCCGTCCTCAACTTGCAGAACACATCAGCATCTTCCGAGTCACAGCCGAAGCCGCCCGCCCAGCTGCAGCCACTCCCACAAAACAGCTGCTCAACCTCGCTGAAGTCCCAGCGGCACGTCACCGGGTCAACGTCCACCGTCGAGAACGGGCTGACGGGCGGATCGCGCTCCTCTCCCTCGTCGAGGATCGAGTCCCCGCAGCTGTACAGACACTCCTCCAGTTCGTCGATCTCCGAGTCGCAGTCGTTGTCGATGTCATCACAGATCTCGGGCGCACCCGGATGGGCGGCGGCCGTGGTGTCGTCACAGTCGGTTCCAGAGACGACGCTTCCCGGCACACAGGTAGAGACCACGGTATCCGGGTCCCCATAGCCGTCACCGTCCGCATCCATGTACCCGAAGATCGCGCCCTCATCGACATCGTCGTCGCAGTCGTTGTCGATGCCGTCACAGATGTCTTCGACCGCACCCGGGTAGATCTCCGGATCGGTGTCATCGCAGTCCGTGCCGTCCGTAACCATGTCGCTGATGTCACCCTCGCATGCCGAGACCACGACCGCGGTCGCGGGATCGCCAAAGCCGTCGCCGTCCGCATCTTCGTAGACCGGGTCGTCCGATGCCTCATCAACCAGCAGGTTGCAGTTGTTGTCGATGCCATCACACAGCTCGATCGCGTCAGGGTGAATGGCCGCATCAAAGTCGTTGCAGTCCGAGTTGTCGAAGACGTACCCCGTGCTGAGCGAGCAGCCAGACGCCGCGACCCCGCCGAAGGTCGACGATCCGAACCCGTCCCCGTCGTAGTCCGGGTACATCATCGCCTCGCCCACATCATCAACGCGACCTGAGCAGTCGTTGTCAACGCCATCGCAGACCTCTTCCGCGTCGGGCGAGATGTCCGCGTTGCGGTCGTTACAGTCGAGGTCGTTATCGACCGCACCGTCGCCTCCCTCGCAGCCATCTACCGGAAGGGAGGGGTCGCCATAGCCGTCGCCATCCGAGTCGACGAAGTAGGTACTGCCCATGCCTTCATCGACACCATCTCTGCAGTTGTTGTCGATACCGTCACACACCTCAAGGGCCGCTGGATTCACCGCCGCGTTGGTGTCGTCGCAATCATCGGCGTAGGGTGCATAGCCCTCAACCGACCCGCAGAGCGACTCCGGAGAGGCCGGGTCGCCGAACCCGTCCCCGTCGGCATCGACGTACTGCGTGCTCACCAAGCCCTCGTCGGGAGTACCATCGCAATTGTTGTCGAGCCCGTCGCAGACTTCGGTAGCATCGGGGTTGATGATGGGGTTGGTGTCGTCGCAGTCGTCCGCGTTGGAGACGTAGCCCGGCGGCGCGTCACAGTTGGTCAGGGTGAAGTACTCGGTGTCCGCCCCATAGCCGTCGCCGTCATAGTCGATGTAGAACGTGTTGCTTCCCGACTCGTCGATCTCCCCGTCGCAGTTGTTGTCCTTTCCATCGCAGATGTCTTCTGCGCCCGGATTGATGGAGCTGGAGGTATCGTCGCAGTCTCCGTCGCCGATGGTCCAGCCGTCTAAGTCCTTGTCCTCGTCATCTGAAGGCCCAGCGTCTGTCGCCTTCTCGCCGCCAGGCTCCTCGCTCCCCCCACATCCGGCCACTGCCGCTGCACTCAACCACCACAACACCACTGAAAATCGCACTCGAATCTCCAACGAATATGATGGGATGCTATCACAACATTCGCATCATCTCGTGGGAGATTCGTGTCTCGACCTGCGGCGCCTCAACCAAGCCCGGTAACCCAGGATTGATGCGGCCACCGCCAGCGAGAAAGCCAGCATCGGGAGAAGCAAAGCAAGCACGGCCGTTATCACTGCGATGGCGTCCTCAAGGATGCTCAAGAAGGGGCTTGCTACACCGGCCGTGAGGGTGGTGCTCAGGACCCGCAGCTTCGCCTTGACCAGGTGAACGCCCTGAGCCATCGAGCCACCGAGGACCAGTCCAACCACCGTGCTGAGGGCCGGATCGAGCTCGGTCATGACGCTTGCTGCGGCCACCATCGCGGCCAGCGGCTTGACCACAACCGACACTCCGTCGAGCACGTGATCGACCACCGGGATCTTGTCGGCGAGAATCTCCGCGGTGACGGCAACGCCCAGTCCCAGCACGGCCACAGGCTCGGCCAACCAGGTGTACCCCTCCGAGAGGTCGATTCGTCCCCAATAGGCCAGCAAGCTCACGACGAAGAGCGGGAGGAAGGCACGTAGACCACAGGTCGCTGCCAGGGCGAGACCCATGCATAGCCCGACCAGGACCGTGACCGGCTCCATGGTCAGCTCATCTCATAGAGATTGATGAAGCGGCTCCCTTGGATTGGGATGCGACCAAGGAGTTGAGTTCGTCCATCGACATGGCGGGCCGCCACCTCCGTGAGGAGCGTGCACCCACGGTGCGCCGAGAAATTCATGAGCCAGCGTGCAAGGTAGAAGGGACCGGCAAGCTCCCAGCCATCGCTCGGCCGCTGAGTGTCGGGCTGGAGGCGCACCACGCCAGGCGCAATGCCGACACTGAGCCGATATCCGGCATCCGTCGCCGCCCACTGCAGTTGCTGACTGGTGGTCACCGCCCTGCCAATGGCGTCCCTGAATCCTCCTCCAGCGACCCAGACCACCAGCATCGACCCATCGCTGTTCTCCCAAAGTTGGCCCCCTGACTCCGCGATTAAGTCGGCCCACTGGTCGCCCAGATCCGCCAGCGTGCTTCTTGGAGCCGCGATGGATCGGGGCGGCGGAGAGGCCTCAACCGCCATGCAAACGACGGCACTCGGCGGAAGGGTTCGACCGGCCACATTCTGTTTCGGCTTCTGCCCGCCTCGCGAGGCCGCCACTGCCGCCTCGATGACCTCCTTCAGATACGCGGCGAGGTCGTTGTTCGTCGCGCGATGGCCCTCTCGCACCATGAGGCGCGTGAGGGCTGCGTACATCTGCTGACCGTCTTCAAACCGATCATCTCGATTTCTCGCCAGGCTCTTGAGAAGGAAGGCCTCAAGGTCCTCTGATATCTCTGGCCGATAGGCCCTCGGCGACGGCACTTCGGCTCGGCGTACGCGTGCGAGAGTCTCATCTCGGCTCTTCATCTTGAAGAGCCGCCGGCCCGTCAACATCTCGTACAGCACGATGCCAAGGCTGAACATATCGGAGCGGCCGTCGAGCGCCTTGCCTTCAACTTGCTCCGGGCTCATGTAGGCGTACTTACCCCGAACAATGCGGTGCTTCGTGTCCGCCTGGAAGGCGGCGCGGGCGATGCCGAAGTCCAGAATCTTTACCTCACCCGCATAGGAGATGAGCACATTCTGGGGGCTGACATCACAGTGGACGATCTGCATCGAGCGGCCCTGGTCGTCCACCTGCTGGTGCGCGAACTGCAGGGCCTTCAGCATCTCTCCAGCGACGAAGAGTGCGAGGGGAATCGGGAAGGGGCCCAAGTTCTTCGCTCGTGTCAGCAGGCGCGAGAGGTCGAGCCCATGCACATACTCCATCGCCATGAAGTAGTGGCCCTCGACCTCCCCGAGATCAAAGACTTGGACGATATTGACGTGCTGAAGTCGGACTGCAATGCGAGCTTCGTCGATGAACATCTCGACGAACTCTTGGTCCTTCGCCATATGGTCCAGCACACGCTTAATCACGAGAATCTTCTCGAAACCCGCCATTCCAAAG
>CAZKOI010000069.1:0-12713 GCA_964554315.1 uncultured Enterobacterales bacterium
ATGCCGACGCCGACGCCGACGACACGGGTATCCCCGACACCGATGTTGAAGTGACCGCTTCATGCGACGATGGTGTGCCCGAGGGAACCTCCACACTCGGCACCCTCTGGGACTGGACCGACGGCATCACGACCATCACCTTTAGCTCAGCAGCCTGGGTATGGACCCCAGAGACCAACCAAGCCATGCTGGTGGTCAGCCAAGCTGAGAACACCTGCGCCGCACTCGATGACATCGGCGCCGGCACCTACGAAGGTGCAGCCTTTCAGGTCATCATCTCTGATTGGGCCAGCTATGGTCCCGGCAGCATCTCGATCGACACCCTTGAAGGAGGAACCATCGTCGCCGGTGACGGTGAGCCGGACATGCAAGCCTCGGCCTATGTCCACCGGGACGGAGAGGGTTCGTCCTTTGGTTTGGAGGGCGAGGGCGGCATACTCACCGTCAACTACATCGAGCTGGGTGACCGCTTCGAAGGTCGGGTGAACATTGACGCCTACGACCCCTCCGAGGGCGCCGAGGGAGACTTCAACGCCTGCTACTGCGAGATCATGTCGGCCTTCACTATGCCGATGGCACCGCCCACTGATGATCCGGACGCGGGCCCCCCCCCCGATGAAGGGCCACCCCCAGCCGGCGGCTAGTCCGGCCGACTCTACTTGGCGTCGTCCTCAGCGAGGTCTTCGTAGGGGCTTCGTCGACGTCGAGCGACCAGCACCACAGCCCCGATGAGGGCCAAGATCGGCGCCAGGACAACAGGATGGGTGGGTCTGTGCGTGAGATAGTAGCTCACCCATCGGTCAGGTCGAATGAGCGGCTTGCCGCCATCCGGCCCGGTGAATTTCACCGTCTTCGCTAGCGCCAGGACAGCGGTGTCTGCAGCCGAAGCATCGCCACGGCTTCCCCTGAGCCACGTCGCCATGAGGCCGCCGTTGAAGTGGGCCACCAGCAGTCGGATGGGGTTCGCGCCGTCACGCGGCCTGAACAACCCGCCCACACGATCGCCGACCTGGACGATCTCTCCCGGAGGAAGCTCCGCACCCGCCTTACCGAAGAAGATCTCACGCCACTCGGACTCTACCTCCGCGAAAGACAGCTCATCGACGGGGCGGCCGTCCCAGAATTTCACGCAAGCAAAGAGCACATCGGGCTCACCATGTCCCGACACGCGAATCCCCGTAAAGCACTCCTCCGGCCCCAGGTCTGACTTCCACATCTTGCTCGTGATGCTCAGCACATTCTCCATCTCCGGGGCGACCGGTGCGCGCCATCCTTCCGGCAGTGTCGCCGCGAAGCCTGCTCCTGCACTCACCTCTCCCTCCGCCACCGCGAGCGGCCCCTTCTTCAGCTTGAAGGTTTCCAAGGTGTGCTCGAGCGCCTTCCTTGCTGCCGCTGCGTTACGCGCCGAGGAGATGACACGGCTGTGGATGGTCTGCCCCTCTCCAGCCATGGCCGCACCAATGTAGATGCCCTCGGCACCCGCGCCGCCTTTCGCCTTGAAGCTGATCTCTGAGATCACCACATCTCGCCCACCGAGCGTCTTCACCTCCGTCGAGCGCAGGGTACCTTCACCGCCACCTTCGTCTCCTAGGTTGTCGATGTACCCGCGCGCAAAGACGGCACCCGCATCCGAGGTGATGGGCACCTGATACGGCGTGGTCCATAGCTTGTACATGATGGTGCCATTTGCACCTTTGGCCTTGAAGTCCCAGTCGGACCACCGGACCATTTCGAACCCTCGCGGCAGCGACAGTGTCCCGCCAACGTCGTTCATGAGGTACGGCTCAGCGAGGGCTGATGAGCCCGCGGTCATGGCCACCAAAAAAGAGAGCACTCGAAGCATGGCGTCGTCCCCACAGCGATAGTGCGACGAGGATAGAGACACCGCGAGACATCCGCAAGGGGTAGCATCGTTCCATGACAGAACGTCGACAGGCGCCGTGGAGATGGATCGGTGCGGCCATCGCCGTGGCTTGGGTGCTCCTTCACTGGACGGCGCCGCTGGTCGAAGACAGCCTCTTTTGGTGGATACCCAAGGGCATCAAGGC
Source organism: uncultured Enterobacterales bacterium (assembly GCA_964554315.1). Lineage (GTDB taxonomy): Bacteria > Myxococcota_A > UBA796 > UBA796 > UBA796 > UBA796. The sequence goes on from CAZKOI010000069.1 coordinate 2,049, forward strand.
TGGAGAGGCGGGGTTTCCACTGTCCCCGTCGGGCTCACTCCCTGCGGCGATGGATCACCTCTCAGCCTTGCACCTCCCCCAGTGGGCAGGTGGGCTGCCCGACTATGGCCACCCCCCGCTTTGGTTTTGGTGGATCGGCCTCTTCACCAGCACCCTCGGCGTCAGCCTGGGCAGCATAAAAGCCGCGACCTTGCTTCCCGCCGCCGCCGCCGGGGCGGGGTTTGTCGCACTGGGGCAGCGGCTGGGCTCCGCAGCCGCAGGCTTTGCGGTGTTCGCGACCCCCCCCTTCATGGCACAGCTTCTTAGGCCGGAACTCGACCTTCCTCTTCTCGCGTGCGTCCCATGGGCCCTGTTGGCCCTTCTCGATCGCGCCTGGCTGCGCTTTTCGGCCCTCTCTGTCCTCGCCGTATGGGTCAAGGAGCCGGGGGTCTTGCTGGCTGTGCCTGCTGTGCTGATGGCTTGGACCGAGCGACGGGTAAGGTTGGCCGCACTCGCTCCGCTCCTTGCCCTCGGCACCTGGGCCGTGGTCCATGGCTGGATGGCGACCCCTGAGCGCCTACCGACTGGATTTCTCGGGTGGGTCAAAGACCTCGGCACGGTCTTCTTCATCGCCGCCCTGGCCCAGGGACGGTGGCTGCTGTTTGCCGGCGTGATCCAGCTTCGTCGACACTGGCAATTGGCAGCCTTTGTGTTGACGTGGCTAGGGTTCTTCTCCGTGGTCGGGTTCTTCGCTAATCGTGGCACGGCAGACTTGTACACTCACGTTCGCTACCTCACGCCAGGTATCTGCGTGCTGGTGGTGGTCTTGGCCCGGTCTCTCCCTCCGATGGCCGCCTTTGGGTTGCTGTGGCTGCACACGGCCTCTCCCTTTGGACCCGAGGCCTCGGTGTTTGGTATTGACCAAGCGAGAGCGGAGCGGAATGCAGCCGCCTGGCTTGAGGCTCAGGCGGCTTCAGGAGAGAGAGTATGGGTGGGCACCCACCAAGCGGCTGCCCTCGGACAACCTTGGGCAGGCGTCGTCGAGACACCCGTCCGAGACCTCCGGATCTACAGCATAGAGACCCGACCGGAGGCGGTCCAGGTCGGGGATATCGTCATTGAGACAGCCTATGGCGAACCTGCGGGCACCCTCCTAGCCGGGCGACAAAAGACTCAGATCCAAGCCTGGAGAGTCCACGATGCGTGGGTCGCCGCCTGGCGAATGGGTCCGCCTCAGTGAGCCTCTTGATCCACTACCAAGACGCCCACCTCGTGGTGGTAGAGAAGCCCCACGGCCTGCCCACCCAAGGCACGCGCCGTTCAGACGACAACCATCTGTATCAACACGTACTCGAGCGGTTTCCTCGCGCGGCCCTCCATCATCGATTGGACACGCCTGCGTCGGGCCTTGTGCTGTTCACCATCGACCCCGCCGCCAATCGTGGGATCGCTGCAGCGTTTCGGTCCCATACCATCGACCGTCGCTACATCGCGGTGCTGGCCGGGGATCCTGGAGGAGAAGGTACTTGGTCTACCCCCCTCGACGGACGAGCGGCGCGCTCTCACTATCGTCGCCTAGGTGAAGCCAACGGCATGTCCGTGGTCGAGGTCCACCTGGAAACAGGTCGTACCCACCAGATCCGACGGCATGCGGCCCTGGCAGGCCATCCGATCATCGGGGACCGACGCCACGGGGGTGTGGCGGGACGCCTCTGGCCGCGTCTTGCTCTGCACGCCGCAGGCCTGAGTCTGAGACACCCCCTCTCAGGGGCCGACCTCAAGGTGAGCTCGGAGCTGCCGGAGGATCTGCTGGAGCTGGTTCAACCTCTGGCTCCGGCGCTGGCCCGTCAATGTACCCCAGCGAGAGCAGTTGATTGAACATCTCATTGTCTTGAATGGTGACCCCCCCGTCCCTCTCGATCGGCATCAAGCCGCCTCGGATCTCTTGAATGGCCTGGTTGAGCCGGCGTCCTGTAGCCTGGCGACTCTCTGGCCTCACCCGCTTCCGCTCCTTTCCATCCGCATCAATCGACCAGAGCGACCCGGACCGGGACTCGAAGATAAACTCCAGCCTCGCCGTCTCATCAACGATGCTGACCTTACCCGGCCCGTACATCGTATTTTCAGACAGCGCGCTGTTTCTGTGGCCCTCCGCGGTGCCGCTCATGATGGCCCAAAGATCGGTTCCCGGAGCGCCCTCTAGGGCCTGCCCCCCGCCAAGCCGGACGAGCCCTGCGCTGAGGTCCACGTGCTCCACGATGGCATCCACACGACCGCGCTTCTCCACCGCCCCTGCGACAATGAGCGGCACCCGCGTCAGTTCGCCCATCAGGGTGTGGCCGTGCTCGTAACCGCCGTGATCCCAAAACTCCTCGCCGTGATCGGCGGTGATGACCAAGACGGTGTTGCTCCACCGTCCGCGTGCCTTGAGTTGCTCGACCAAGTGGCGAACGCCGTCGTCGACGTGCAGAATTTCTTCGTCGTAGCGCTGGCGTATGTACTCCTGAGCTTCGGCGCTCGGCGGGTCCTTGCTGTGGGAAGAGCCCACCAGGCTGTGAAGATCCACCGCCTCCGCCGGCGACGGTCCGCCTGAGAAGCGACCAAAGTGAGGGTCAGACGCGGCGTAGTCTAGATGTGGCTCCATAAAGTGAAGGACCATGAAGACCGGCCCATCTTGGGTCTGCATCCACTCCAAGCCGGTCTCAACGGTCGCGTGCGCGGTGCGATGGGCGTTGATGCTGGCGCCCTGGTAGTCGTACCGGTCAAAGCCTTGATCGAGAGCGAAGGCGGGCGCCATGAAGGTGTTGTTCACGACGGCCGCCGTGCCATAGCCCGCGGACTTCAGCGATTCCGCGACCGTCGTGACCGCCTGATCGAGCTGCCCAAACTCATTCTCCCGAAACGCCCGTCGGCCCACTTGGTGCTGGAAGGCGTGGAGGCCACTCATGAGGGTAGCCATGCTGGGTAAGGTCCAGCCTGAGGCCGCATAGGCACGGTGAAACCATGCTCCGTCCTGAGCCAGGGTGTCGATGAACGGACTGGTGGGTCGGTGGTGCCCGTAGACGCCGAGGTGATCCGCGCGCAGGGTATCCACGACCACAAGCACGATGTCAGGCTTCTGCACCGGAGCATTGACGGGGCCGGAACAGGACAACAGCAGGGGCAGCATCATAACGGAGTCATTAACCCGAATCCGCGCGATACACTGCAGCGACTGAGGAGGCTGCTGTGGGCGGCATCGCCGGAATCGTACACTTCAGCGGAGAGGCTCCTGCGAGAGAGCAGGTGCACCAACTCTCGGCCGGTGTTGCCCACCGGGGCCCCGACACGAAGGCGCTGGTTGCGTCGCCTCCGGCTGTCCTCGCCCAGCGCGTGTTTACGACAGACCCGGAGGGCCCCAAGCCCCCGCTCGAGACCGATCGCTACCTCATCCTCATGGATGGCGATGCCAACCTCGACCGCCTGGCCGAGGACTGGTCTGCGCAGGGCCCCGCAAGCCTCAAGCGGCTGACAGGAGCCTTCGCGCTGGTGGTCTGGGACAAGCTGGAGCATGTCCTTTGGTTAGCGCGTGACCCGGTTGGCACGAGACCGCTCTACTACGCCCGACACCAGTCCAAGGTGGCCTTCTGCAGCGCGCTACGCCCCCTGCTGGACCTGCCATGGGTCAGTCGGGAGATCGCATCGGACTACCTCGCCGAATACCTCAGCTTTCGCTACACCCACGCACCCCGAACCCTGCTGCGAGATGTCCACCTCGTGCCCCCTGGACACACTGTCCGCCTGAGCCTCTCCGACTCTCGCTCGGAGCGCTGGTGGGCGCCAGAGTGGTGGCAGCCTGGCGCCCGTGTACCGGAGTTCCCGATCCTCGTGGATCGGGTCGACTCAGCCCTGCGACGTGCCGTGGAGCGACGCTTGCGTACCCACCTCCCCGTCGGCTTGCTCCTCTCCGGAGGCCTCGACTCCGCCGCGATCCTCCATCATGCCTGCGCACTTCAGGGCACACCACCGCCGACCTACACGGTCACGATAGCCGGTGACAAGACTGACGAGAGCGCGTTCGCGGCGCGGGTCGCGCAGACCTACGGTGCTGAGAATACCCTGATTCAAATCACTACTGAGGACCTCGCGCTGGCGGTAGACGAGGCCACCCTTCAGATGGGACAGCCTCTCCCCAGCGCAGCGGCACTGGTCCAACACTGTCTGTTCAAGACCGTGTCGGCCGACGTTCGCGTCCTGCTCTCCGGCGCCGGTGGCGATGAGGTTCTGGGCGGCCGCACCATGCCCAAGATAGCGAGCCGCCTACGCCGATCACGATCGATCGGTCGTCTTCCAGGCCCCGCAAAGACCATGGGCCGGCGCCTGGCTCGTCGAGCCGGATTCTCCGATCTTGCGAGCCCCGCTGCGCACTTTGGGCTGGAACGAAAGATCGGGGGTTCGCGAATCTTCAGCGCTGAGGAGAGAGTCGATCTCCTGCGCGACCCGGCCATGGCGAGACCCGGCATCCGGGCCGCTGTGCTTGAGCCCTTCTATCACGACGTATCGTCCGACCCGATCAATGAAATCCTCCATGTATGGCAGCGCGGGTGGTTGAGTGAGGACGTTCTCGCCCGAGCCGACCGAATGGCAGCGGCGCACCGTATCCACACCCTCTTTCCTCTGCTCGATACCGACTTTCTGACCACGGCGGCCGCGATTCCCGGCCCAGAGAAGTGTCGAGTCAAAGGAATGAACTACATCTCCAAAGCCCCCCTCCGCGCAGCCATGCAGGGGCGTTTGCCCGACCGCCTGCTGAACCGCCCCAAGCGCTCGGAGCCCGTGCCCATGGCGACATGGCTCCGAGGTCCTGGAGAGACCTTCTTGCAGCAGAGGGTCGATGCCTTGATGACGCGCTGTCAGGACCTCTTTGTGCCGTCCGCCATCCATCAGCGCATGAAGGCTCACCTCAGCGGTGAGGCTGACCACGCGGTGCAGCTCTGGACGCTGGTGATGTTTGACGCCTGGCGCGCAAGCCTCGGCTAGAGCTCGACGGGCTCCTTGGGAGGCTCTGGCTCGAGCTCGTCTTCATCCTCTTGCATGAACGCAAAGTGCCAGATGAACATGCCCAGTCCAACACAGATCGCTGCATCCGCAATGTTGAAGCTCGGCCACTCGTAGGTACCAAACCACTCGACCAACAACGGCTTGAGCGTGGGGTGCTCCGTGTAGACGCGCAGAAAGTCCGTCACGCTCTGCTTGTCGATGCGGTCAATGGCGTTTCCGACCGCACCGCTCAGAATGAGACCAAGAGCTACCGATTGGTAGCGATCATCATTCGGTATCTCCCGATACATCTGCGCCAAGACCACCAAGGCCACTACGGTGAACACACCAAACAGCAGCATTCGATGTTCAAAACTCTGGAACATCCCCATCGCCGCACCCTTGTTCTGGGCGTGCACAAGAGAGAAGAAGCCATCGATGACCTTGATCTCTTCGGTGCGATAGCGAATGTTGTTCACCACCCAAATCTTGGTGACCTGGTCAACGATCAACCATACCGTCGTCCACACGGCCACCCACTTGAACTTGAGCGTCTGAAACCACTTCTGCTCGGTCACTTTGACCTCCGGCCACCCCCGTAACCGACCACCCCGCGGGAGCAATGTGGGCCCTTGCGGGACCAGCAGGATAGACGGTGCTCGTCGCGGTCCGAGGACGAGTCTCTCAGACCCATGCGGAGGACACATGCGTTGGATTGAGCTTGCCCTGATCATCCTGGCTGGCCTGGCCGGTGCCGTTAGCTTTGGCCGGATCTTGTGGACCCGGCGTATTGGCCACATCTGGCCCAAGCGAAGCGAGATCAAGGTCGTGAACAAGGCCGGGCTGGTCACGGGCATCGCCGAGGTCGCACTGCAGACCCGCGTTATCGCGAACCGGCCCGTTGCAGGTGTCATCCATCTCGTCATCTTCTACGGCTTCGTTTCGTTCGGCGTGAAGAGCGGCGCCCACGTCCTGACGGGCCTCCTGGGATTGAGCGAGCCCATTCATCTTGGACCCATCGACCCCTTCCTCGACGTCATCTCGGTGATGGTGCTCGTCGCCTGCATCCTCATGGCGATTCGCCGGTACTTCTTCATGAAGGATCGACTCACTCACCCGGTCGAGTCTGGGCTGGTGCTCACGCTGATCTCGGGCCTGATGATCACCTACATGCTGGAGCGGCCCACCTTTGGGGTGAACCTGGGCGTCTCCGGAACCGCCGCCAAGGCAAACTGGTGGGTTCACTACTTGATCCTGTGCGGCTTCCCGTCCCTGATCGCGTGGGGCAAGCATCTCCACCTGCTGATCGCGCCGATAAACGTTGTCCTCAAGCACATGACGGAGCTGCCGTCAGACAGGCCCATCTCGGGTGGAGACTTCGAGATGCCCGAGGACGAGGATCTCTTTGAGGCGGAATACGCACGTGTGGGAATGCCGAACGGCGTCGCCGACTTCAGCTTCCACTCGCTCTTTGATACCGCCGCCTGCATTGAGTGCGGCCGGTGCAACGACGCCTGCCCATCGGCCGACGCAGGCCTCCAACCTCGCGACCACTTCGTGCTCTCGCTGCGGGATCCATCGGTGAGCGGGGAGGGCCTGTCCGAGCTGATCACGCCCGACATTCTCGCCACCTGCACGCAGTGTCGCGCATGCGATACCGTTTGTCCGGTGGGCAACCGACCGAGCAAGGCCGGTCTCGAGATCCGCGGACGCATGAGCTTCGAGGGGATGTATCCGGTCCCCGCCATCTCCGAGGGAGCCGCTCCGGCGATCGGTACGGGGAACCTGTTTGGCGAAGGTCCTGAGACGCGAGCTGCACTCATCCGCGAGAACAACATGCCGATCTACAACCACGAAGAGCACGACGTACTCTTTGTGCTGGGCTGCCAGGGCGCCAACTCACCCGACCTTCAGCCCATCGTTACGGCAACCGCCCGCCTCCTCGAGGCTGCGGGCGTCAAGTACGGCGTCCCCGAGACGGAGTCCTGTTGGGGAGAAGCGCTGGTGCACGGCGGCGGCCTCATGGAAGACTGGCCGTTCTGGAAGCTCGAGCGGGTCGAGGAGCTCGACGGCGCACTTGGAGGCGATCGCAGCCGCACCATCCTGACCATCTGTCCCCACTGTAAGGACTCCATCGGAACCCAATATGCCGACGCCGGCCATGTGTTTCCGACCGTTCGCTCGCACGTCGACTTCCTCGCCGAGCTCGTCCGGGAGGGTCGCCTGACGGTCGAGAAGAAGGCCGAGAGCATGGCCGTGCACCATCCCTGCAAGGTGATCCACAACGACGAGACCAAGCTCCTCGACGAACTCCTCGAAGTCAGTGGCGTGACCGCGTACACCGCGGGCAAGAGCCCGAACATCCCATCCTGCTGCGGCGGCGGCGGCGGCGGATTCTTGTGGGACTCGCCGGCAAAGGTCAATCGAAACCGCTGGGACCAGCTAGCAGCGACCGGTCAGACCAAGGCCGTCACTTCGTGTCCCGGCTGCAGGCGTATGCTGGACGTCGCAAAGTCAGAAGATGCGCAGGTCACGGACATCGCAAACGTCTTGGTCGAGCGGGTCTATGCAGCCCGGGCCGCGAAGGCCGAGGCCTCCGAGACGACGACTCCACCACCAGCGGACGAGCACGTTTAGGCTCGCCGGACTTGACGACCGGTTGTTTTTTGCCGTATTCCAGAACCAGCATGTTTCGTTTCTCGCTACCGCTTGCGCTCATCGCCTGCGGCTCACCCACCAAGGTTGAGCCCACGACTGTGCTGGATCCGAGCCCGGCACTCGAGGCGAGCGCGGCCGTCCAGCTTGACGCCTTGATTGGGCTCGTCGAGCAGCCGATGAGCGGCTTCCCGACCAGCCCCGAGTGCCCATCCATCACCCCGCTTCTGGACGACGGGGAGGTCCTCCATGAGCGGATCATAGGGGACTGCGAGCTGTCGAACGGACACCTTCTGTCGGGTAGCCTCGAGCGGTATGACGGCCCCGATGGGACCTGGCTGATTGGCTCAGACTTTCAAGTCGTCGACGATGACCAGATGATCTTTGGACTCGACGGTGCCATCGAGATTACGCCGACTGGATCCCTGTGGCTCGTGGATGCGGCCGCCGCCCTGTGTGGAACTCACGACTGGTCTTGCACCGATGGGGTGCTGGCTCTCGACCTGTCCTACACCGTGTTTCCCGCAGAGGGATACCCTGCAGACTACGACGCCACCGTGAGCGGAACCGTTGTGACCGAGCGAGCATCGATGACGCTCGACGGCGCCTGGAGCGTGAACATCGCACAGTGCCCGCTAGAGCCGCTCACAGGAATGCTCTCGATCCAACAGGGGGAGCACCACGCCATCACTCACGACGGCGCCCTTGCCTGCGATGGCTGTGCGGGCTGGCAGGTTCAGGGCAGAGCCACAGACGGGCTGTGCGGCTTGACTGACTGAGTCTGGGTCGCATGACCACGGGAGAGAGGCGCTTCGCCCTGACGGCTTTCTGCTTTGCTCTGGCGGAGCGATTGGCGCTCATCGCCACCTATCCCACGCTCTACAGCATGGATGCCTACCAGCGTTGGGGGGGCCGGGACCACTTGCTGGTCCAAGACTGGCTGCCCGCAACGCAGTCCATCGTATGGGCGGTAGGTCTCCTCGGAGGAGATACAACCGCCGTGCGAGTGGCCACAGCGGTCGTCGCGGCCGCCGCCATGGCGGCAGGGGGCCTGTGCGCACGACGCATGGGTGGTCCCGTCGCGGGGTGGTTCTTTCTGCCTGTGATGGGCTTCGGACCCAGCCTCACCTGGACGACCGTCCCGTATCAAGAAGGCACGTTTCTTCTGTTTCTGTTCGGTGGGATGGCCTTAGCCCTCCAAGCCCATGCACGGGGTGAGCCCTCGACCGCCCGTCAATGGCTGATCGCGGACCTCATCTTCGGAGGCCTCGCCTTGGTTCGTTACGAGGGATGGCCTGTCACGATCCTCTATATGCTCTGGCGACGAGACCGACGGGCCCTGTTTGCGGCATGGGGCATGGTCGCCTGGCTCTGTGTCAAGGCGTCGGGCACGCCCTCCCACTCGGCATCACCGGTCCACTACGCCGACTGGGAGGGACTGTGGTCTCGCACCGAGTGGTCCTCGTTCTCGGCCTCCCTCCAGAAGCTCGCCAGCCTGACCGTCAAAACGGGCTCGGGATGGCTCTACGGCGCACTGATCCCGGCGCTGCTCGTCTTGGCGCGGAGACGGCCGGCTGGAGCGATCTTCTTTGTCCTCGTCCTGGGTGGCCAATTGTTGATCACCATCGGATGGATGCTGGGTCTTGAGACGGCCATTATCCGAATGCACTTGCTGCCCGGAACGCTCGCTGGGCTCCTTGCGGCCACCGCGCTGGGGCTGACTTGGTCTCAGCTTCCAGGGTGGTCGCGGTGGATCAGCATCGCTGCCGGCATTGCTCTCGTGGCGGGCTTTTCGAGGCAGGGCTGGCAGAACGCAAGGGTCTCCATCCGCAGCGTCAAGTACGAACAGCGACTCGTTGAGAAGATCCATGCGTGCACCGACTGCCGGTTCGTTGTTGAACCCAGAACTAAGATAGGAACCCGCGACCGTCATGATGGGTGCGAGATCCTTCAAGGGATCAGCACACTGCTTCACGGGAGAGAATTCTGGTGTGAGCGCTGGGCTCCCGTTTCCGACGGCTTCCACCCGACCCACACCGCGCGGTGGAAGAAAGGCGGCTACGTGATCCGCGTCGCTTCTTCGGGCATCGATCATCCCTGATTACCCATGGTAAGCTAAGTCCATGCGATGCCTCTTCCTTGCTCTGACACTGAGCGCATGCGGCAAGTCTTCCAACGCCCTGCCGATGGGTGGTGACGGGACCAGCCTGGATGCCGACACCGATATTCCGCCTGCACCGCCCCCTGAGGACACGGGGGATAGCCCTGAGCCGCCGGAGGACATCGACGCTGATGCGGACGCCGATGCCGACGCCGATGCCGATGCCGACGCCGACGCCGACACGGATACCGATGACACCAGCGCCCCCCTCATTGAAGGCACGGGATTTAGTCGGGGTGACACCGCATACAACCTGGTGGCCACCGACCAAGCCGGCACCCCTTTCGCGCTTCACGACAGAGCGGGTTCGAAGGTGGTCTTGGTCGTTGGAAACCTCGACGTTGCGACGACGACGGACACCCTCTCCAACGTTCAGGGCATTGCAGCGGACCACCCGGATGTGACCTTCATCGCCTTCATCGGTCGCGACGGTACCGGCACGCAGTGCAACCAGGCTTGTGCCGCCAACGTACAGTCCACCTATGGCTTCAGCCCCGTTCTCTGGGAAGCCTCCGCCGCATTGTCGACCTTTAGCGAGTGGATTCAGTCCATGAACACACGGACCTACGTCATCGACGCTGAGATGGTCATCGCCTGGACCAAGAACGGAACCGCTAATGCCAGCCTCGTCGACGAGAAGCTCGACGACTTGGATTAGCGAAGCGCGTCTAGAATTTTCTGAGCAAGGGCCAACCCAACCCCAGGAACTTGGGCCAACTCGTCCACACTCGCAGAGCGTACCCCTGCGACAGATCCAAACCGGGTGAGCAACGCCACGCGTCTTGAAGGACCAACGCCGGCAATGCCATCCAGCTCGCCGCCACCCCCAACTGGGACCGCTTCCACGGCCT
>CAZKOI010000070.1:0-12615 GCA_964554315.1 uncultured Enterobacterales bacterium
CCCCAGGCGACGGCGGCTACCCGGTCTTCGACACCAAGTACGCCAAGGTCGGCGTCTACATCTGCTACGACCGTCACTTCCCGGAGGGCGCACGCTGTCTTGGCCTCAACGGCGCAGAGATTGTGTTCAACCCGTCGGCCACGGTCGCCGGGCTGAGTCAGTACCTCTGGAAGCTCGAGCAGCCCGCCCACGCGGTGGCCAACGGGTACTTTGTGGGGGCCATCAACCGCGTGGGTACGGAGGCACCCTGGAACATCGGAAAGTTCTACGGCAACTCCTACTTCGTGAACCCCAAGGGCCAGATCGAGGCTTGCGGCTCGGAAGACGACGATGAGCTTGTCATTGCCGACCTCGACCTCTCGATGATCGATGAGATCAGGAACACGTGGCAGTTCTACCGGGACCGGCGTCCAGACGCCTACGATGAGCTGAACGAGCGCTAGAGCGGAGGCCCCTATGTCCATCATTATTCGCGGCGGGACTGTCGTTAATGCCAGCGGGGAGTCCCGCGCAGATGTCTTGATAGGCGACGGAAAGATTGTGGACGTGGGCCTCGATCTTGCAGCTCCAAGTGGTGCGCGCGAGATCGACGCTGGGGGTGCTTATGTGATCCCTGGCGGCATCGATCCGCACACGCACATGGAGCTTCCGTTCATGGGTACGGTAGCGAGCGAGGACTTCTTCACGGGTACCTCGGCCGCTGCGGCCGGCGGAACGACCATGTGCATCGACTTCGTGATCCCGGCTCCCCAGGAGAACCTCATCGACGCGTGGAAGAAGTGGCGGGGATGGTCTGAGAAGGCGGCCACCGATCATAGCTTTCATGTGGCCATCACGTGGTGGGACGAGTCAGTCCATCGCGACATGGAGGTCCTGACCAAGGACTATGGGGTCAACTCGTTCAAGCACTTCATGGCCTACAAGGGCGCGATCATGTGCGACGACGAGGTGTTGGTGAACAGCTTCTCACGCGCTCGGGAGCTCGGCGCGCTCGCCACGGTCCACGCGGAGAACGGGGAGCTGGTTTACCGCCTTCAGAAAGAGATCTACGACAAGGGCATTCGCGGCCCTGAGGGTCATCCGCTCAGCCGTCCCCCCGAGGTCGAGGGTGAGGCCGCCAACCGCGCCATCCGCATCGCGGAGGTGTTGGGGGTCCCGCTCTATCTGGTCCACACCAGCTGCATCGACGCGCTCGAGGCCGTGACGCGAGCGAAGCTGGAAGGCCAGCGCGTCTTCGCTGAGGTCCTGGCTCAGCACCTTGTGATCGACGAGAGCGTCTACCGAAACAAGGACTGGCGCTTTGCGGCTCATCACGTGATGAGCCCGCCGTTTCGGAGCAAGGAGCACCAAGCCGCGCTCTGGGCGGGGCTTCAGTCCGGCATGATTCAGACGACGGCGACGGACCACTGCTGCTTCTGCACGCCTCAGAAGGAGATGGGCCTTGAAGACTTCCGATCGATCCCGAACGGAACCAACGGCATTGAAGACCGCATGAGCGTCATCTGGGAGCACGGCGTGCGCACCGGAAAGCTCACGCCTGCGGAGTTCGTGGCGGTGACCTCCACCAACGCGGCCAAGATCTTCAACGTCCACCCGCAGAAGGGCGTCATCGCCCCGGGTGCGGACGCGGACGTGGTGATCTGGGATCCGGAGCGGAGTCGAACCATCTCGGCCGAGACCCACAACCAGAACATTGACTTCAGCATCTACGAGGGCATGACCGTGACCGGCGTGCCTGCCGTGACCATCAGTCAGGGCAATGTGGTCTATGAGGACGGGGAGCTGAAGACAGTGCGTGGAGCCGGTCGCTACGTGAAGCGGCCATGCTTTCCGAGCTTCTGGCACAACCAGATGCTCCGCAACGAGCTGGCCGAGCCAACCCCTGTCCACCGAAGCTAAGACAATCCTGAGGGTTCGGTGACGGGGACGCGCATGAGTTTCTTCCCGCTGGATAGCGGGTGGACTCGAGGCCAGCCGGTCGCACTCAGGCGCTACGAGCAATCGACACCGCTGCAACCTGTATCGAGGAGGACGATGTGTCCCTTGTAGAGAATCCGGATCCCAACTTGATCAACGATGACATCCGCCCGACGACGGACGAGGAGCGTCACTGGTCGGTGATGAACATGGCCAGCCTGTGGGTAGGAATGGTGGTCTGTGTGCCGACCTATATGCTGGCCGCCGGACTCATCGAGCAGGGGATGAGCTGGGCACAAGCGGTCACCACCGTCATGCTCGGGAATGTCATTGTCCTGGTGCCGATGATCTTGAACGGGCACCCCGGGACCAAGTACGGGGTTCCCTTCCCAGTCATGTCGCGTGCAGCGTTCGGTATTCACGGGGCCCATGTGCCCAGCTTGTTGCGTGCGCTGGTCGGCTGCGGGTGGTTCGGCATCCAAACCTGGATTGGCGGCGCCGCCATATACCAGCTCCTGGGCGTCATCAACGGGGGTCCGCTGGGTGGAGATCCGATCGGATTCTTGGGCATCAACGCGGTGGAGTTCTTGTGTTTCCTCGCCTTCTGGGGCATCCAGGTCGCCATTCTCTGGCGTGGCGTGGAGTCCATCCGGGTGTTGGAGACCTACGCAGCGCCCTTTCTCATCGCTATGGGCCTTGCGCTGCTGGCCTGGGCCTACGTCAAGGCGGGTGGCTTCGGGACCATGCTCTCGACACCAAGCCAGTTTGCCGAAGGCGGGCCCAAAGAGGGGCAGTTCTGGAGCGTATTCTTCCCCTCACTGACCGCAATGGTGGGCTTCTGGGCGACCCTCTCGCTCAACATCCCCGACTTCACGCGCTACGCGAAGAGCCAGCGCGATCAGGTCCTCGGGCAGGCCATCGGGCTCCCCACAACGATGACTTTGTTTGCGTTCATTGGTGTGGCCGTGACGAGCGCGACGACGGTCATTTTCGGTGAGCCTATCTGGGACCCGACGGTGCTGCTTGGCAAGATGGGCGGAGGGTTCACGGTGGTCATCAGCCTCTTTGCCCTCTCGGTGGCGACCCTCTCCACCAACATTGCAGCCAATGTCGTCAGCCCGGCCAACGCCATGATCAACGCAGCCCCTCACAAGGTGACCTTTCGAATGGGCGGCATGATCACGGCGGGCATCGGTGTGGCCATCATGCCTTGGAAGTTGATTGCCTCGACGGGTGGCTACATTTTTACTTGGCTCATTGGCTATAGCGCGCTCCTTGGGCCAATCGGCGGCATCCTGATTGCGGATTACTTCATCCTCAGAAAGACCGAATACGACATGAACGGCCTCTTTCGGAAGGATGGCCCCTACTGGTACAGCGGAGGCTTCAACCCGGCGGCGATCACCGCGCTGGTGGTGGCTGTGATGCCCAACGTCCCCGGGTTCGCCAAGGCAGCGGGCTTTTTGGGCGAGGTTGCCCCGATCTGGAGCGACATCTACACCTATGCCTGGTTTGTCGGCTTCTTCATCGCCGGCGGCCTCTACCTGGCGCTCATGAGCATGAAGAGCAAGGACTGAACTATGAACATTGACTGCAGAAACTGGATTGGCGGCGAGTGGTCCGCAGGGCCCGAGTCGGCGCAGAACACCTGTCCGGCGGACATTCAAGACGTGCTCGGCACCCGCCCTGTGTCGGGTGCCGATGAGGCGAAGGCGGCCATCGAGGCGGCGAAGGCCGCGCTACCGGCCTGGCGTGACACCCCGGCGCCCAAGCGCGGAGAGGTGCTCTTCAAGCTCGTCCGACTGCTCGAGCGGGACCAAGAGCGCCTCGCGGAGGTGCTCTCTATGGAAGAGGGCAAGATCATCGCAGAGGCCCGCGGAGAGGTGGCCAAGACCACCCGCTATGTCGAGTTTGCAGCCGGCGACGCCCGTCGAATGACGGGCATCACCGCGGACAGCGAGATCCCGGGTACCTTCGCCATGACCATCTGGCGTCCACACGGGGTCGTCGGCCTCATCACACCGTGGAACTTTCCGGTCTGCATTCCGCTCTGGAAGATTGCACCGGCCATTGCGGCCGGCAACACCGTCGTCCTCAAGCCGGCGCCGGAGACGCCTGCGACGGCACACCTCATCGGAAAGCTGCTCCAAGAGGCGGGCCTCCCCGACGGGGTCGTGAACATCGTTCACGGTGACGTTGAGCCGGCCAAGACCATCATTGAACACCCCGACGTGGCCGCGATCAGCTTCACAGGCTCGACCGAGGTCGGACGCATCATTGAGGCGCAGTGTGGCGCGCTCCACAAGCCCGTACAGTGCGAGCTGGGCGGCAAGAACCCCATCATGATCCTGTCCGATGCGGACCTAGACCTCGCGGCGGGCGCCTGTGCGAAGGGCGCGTTCGGCTCGACCGGTCAGCGCTGTACCGCCACCAGTCGCGCCATCGTGATGGAGGATGTCGCCGATGCCTTTGTGGCCAAGGTCCTTGAGCAAGCGGCCGCCGTCCGGGCGGGCCACCCCCTGGATGAGGCCACGACCATGGGCCCGAGCGTGTCCGACAAGCAGCTTGAGCAGGTCCTCAAGTACATGGAGATTGGCAAGGGGGAGGCCGAGCTCCGCTGCGGCGGCGAGCGGCTCATGCAGGGCGGCCTCTCCGGCGGATACTTCCCGGCGCCGACGCTCTTTGACCACGTGTCCACGGATGCCCGCATCGCGACCGAGGAGATCTTCGGTCCGGTCCTCTCGGTCATACGTGTGAAGTCGGTCGAGGAGGCCATTGCGGCCGCAAACGGGGTTCGCTTCGGTCTGACGGGCTCGGTGTTTACCCGTGACATCAGCCATGCCTTCAAGGTCATCAATGAGCTCGAGGCCGGCATCACCCATGTGAACAATCCCACCATCGGTGGGGAGGCTCACATGCCCTTCGGCGGCATCAAGGCCACGGGAGTGGGCCCGCGAGAGATGGGACCTGATGCCTGGAAGTTCTACGCGGAGTCGAAGACGGTGTACATCAACCACGCCCTCGCCGCTCGCAAGAACAACCTCTTCTAGTCGGTGGGCTATCACACACCCAAGGGGCCTCAGCGAATCGTATGCCTGACGGAGGAGCCCACCGAGATCCTCTACGCCTTGGGCGAGCAGGACCGCATCGTCGGCATCAGCGCGTACACGGAGCGACCGCCTGAGGCCAGGCGCGACAAGCCCGTTGTGAGTGCCTTCATCGACGGCTCGCTCAAGAAGATTCAGGCGCTGAAGCCCGACCTGGTGATTGGATTCTCGGACATCCAGGCGGACCTGGCGCGGAAGCTCATTGCCAACAATCTGAATGTGCTCATCTTCAACCAGCGAAGCATTCAGGAAATCCTTGAGGTGATCGTCGATGTGGGTCGTCTGGTAGGGCGAGGCGAGGCCGCACAGGACTTGGTCAGCGGCTACATCACCGGCCTCGAGTTGGCCCAAGACCGAGCCGCTCAGCGGGGACACCGACCGCGGGTGTACTTCGAGGAGTGGGACGACCCGATGATCTCTGCCATCGAGTGGGTGAGCGAGCTCATTGGCGTTGCAGGGGGCGATGACATCTTCGCTGACCGCTCTCGGGGAAAGCTCGCCAAGGAGCGATTCGTGCAGCCGTCTGAGGTCATCGCCGCTGCGCCTGAGGTCATGCTAGCCAGCTGGTGTGGGAAGCCCTTCGAGCGGGACATCGTGCTTGCGCGTGAGGGCTGGGGCCGGATCCCTGCGGTCCAAGCCGGTGCCATCTTTGAGCTGTCATCCGCAGAGATCCTGCAGCCGGGCCCGGCCTGTCTCACCGCGGGACTGGCGGCGATAGAGCGCGCGCTGGTGGGGCGGGCGTGAGGGGCGACCACGGACCTGAGCGAGGAGCCTAAGAGCGACCTAAGGGCGAATGACCTGAACGCCATCGCTCACGCTAATGGGCTCGACAGGGCTGCAATCTGAGGCGGTCAAGGTCTCAAGGCGGACCTCGACGCGGGGCCTTGCGCTGACATGGACGAGCGCATCGGTGTGCACCTTGACTCGCTGAGCCGAGACGTCCTTCACGGTGACAGGCTCGAGCCCGCTGGTGTGGATGGCGATCCCATAGCTCGGCTTCGGGCGCTTTCCTCGACCCTGACGAGGGGGCTTCTCCGGCGATGGCGAACGGCCTCCGATGCCCCCATTGTAGGGCTGTCCGAGAAAGGCATCCTGAATGCGCACGTCGGACACCGTTACCGAGCCAGAAGCGGTGACCTCGACCATGGAGCCTTGGAGCACCCGGCCTCTGAAGCCCAGGCCGGTGACGGTGACGTCATGTCCTCGAACCGAGATGCCAGCGTCCTCAAACCACACCTCACCGTCACCACGAACGGTCAGATCGATCGGTTCCGAGAGCGCGTCGGTCTGTAGCGGAAGGGGCCTGTCGTAGACCCCGGCCGAGATCACCACCACGACGCTCTCGGGAGCGGGGGAGTGTTGGGATGCGGCGTTGATGTCAGCGCGTGCCGTCTCGAAATCACCCACGGACGACACGTGAATGACCTTGGCTGACCCGGCGCGATCCGCGGGCAGTGCAGCTACCATCGAGGGCGCGTGGTCAATGGGTGATCCGCAACTCAGCAACAGGCTCAGCATGGCCAGGCAGCCTAGGTATCCTTCACGTGAGCCATTTCTTGCAGGGAGAAGGCCCTCAGGTACGAATCGAGCGACATCTTAAAGATGCCATCTTCCGTGTTTTGGTCCACCATTGATGAGGGCAGGTTGGGCTCGTTCGTTTGGTGCGGATTCCGAAGCACGACGCGGGAGTTCTCGCCGCTGACATTGGCCAGGTCCGTGGCCAAGCTGTCGACGTTGAGGGTGAGGGGCCGCCCATCGTGACCCAAGAACTCGACACCCACCACCGGGTAGGCGTGGTTCGCATAGATGTTGCGCGTACCGTTTGATGAATCCGTGCCGAGGTTGCCCACGATGGCCAAGGACTCATGCAGGTCATGCCAGATCTTGTCGCTGTTGGGATCTTCCAGCATGGGCCAGGCGCCGGATGCCACTTGGCGTTCGCAGCCCGCTGAGAGGCGGTTCATCGCCGCACCCTGGATCGCGTTGGACGCACCGGCATCGACTCGGCCTTGGTACGTGGCCGCCAGTCCCTTGATCTGCTCGAGGATGGTCTTGAGCGACCGGTAGCGCCGCATCTGAGGGAGCGCCGAGCAATGGTCAATGGTCGCGATGAGACGCTTGACAGCCTCTGAGCCTGAGATTGAAGCCGAGACCATGACGTGGGTGGCAGCAGTTGGCGTGGCGCCGCGGGTGGCGCGGTAGCCTTGATGATAGAGGAGCGTCTGGATGGTTGCCGGGTTCTGGAGGACGAGGTCTTCTCCCGGGCGATGATGGACGTCCACCTTCGCAATGCCGTGGAGGTCAGGGCCGTAGAAGATACCGTATACCCATCTCTCAAAACCGCCGTCGATCTGCTCATAGCCGCCGCCGGTTGAGTTCACCTGATTGCCGGTTCGAAAGCCACCATACTGATTATTCTTCTCGGAGAGCCTCGCGTAGGCCTTCTCCATCAGGGGAGCCCACAGCGCCATCTCGTAGACGTCCACGCGAGTCACAGAGAGTATGTCATCGCTCGCTTCCGCGTAGTACTCCGAGGCGGCTGCACTCGGACCGACGCGGGCGCCGGCGCCGTGAAGTCCCGCGTGGTCGATGCTGGGGTCGCTGGTGTCAACTTGCTGCAGAGCGGTTCTGTCGGTGGTAATGGTCTCTTGGGTCCACGTCGTGCCTTGGTCCGAGGTGACCCAGAAGGTGAAGTCGACGTTGTTGCCATTGACGCTGATGCAGCGCCGAACGCGCTCAGGGTCTTGGTTGAGGATGTTGAGCAGGGCGGCCAAGAAGTAACAGTCTCCTAAGTTACCCTGTCGGACATCCTCCGTTCGGGGCCCGTCCCCAATGAACAAGGCGTCGTCAGCGGCCTTGGCTTCGACATGAGGGTCGTGCCCGGTTCCCCACTGGGTATCCACGTGCACCGCATCACTGGTGCACTCGTCCCCCGAAACGCCAGGCACGACCTCGAACAAGTCGTCATCCGCTACACCTGACTCCGCACGCTTGAGCGGATTGGTCTTGGAGTGAATGATGCGGACTTCCTTCTCACCCTCCACGATGGTCCCGGATACGGCTGGGCTCGGCTGGCTGCCCCCAGTCGAGTAGCCATCGCTGAGCTTGATAGGACGGTGGTCGAGAGCGCGGGTGTCGTTGGGGTTGGTGTCGGCGGGTGCCGTGGGGTTCTCGACCGCGCGGTGAAGAGCACCCCCGCTTGCTGGAGCCTGGGATACCTGCGAGGCCTCGACACCGGCCTCGGTCACCGGAGCATCGATGTCTACCGCTAGGCCCTCGACGCCATCGCCGGAGTAGAGTCTGTCCACCGCCGAGGCTGCGGTTCGGACGGCCTCGCGTTCGTGACTGTCCGTCGGGCTGGAGACCTCCACCGCGGCCCCGGTAGATGCGCCTGGGAGCCGGCCCTCCGCGTCCTGGATGACGTGCGTGAGCTCATGCAGGAGCAGTTCGTCGCCCTCTCGAGTGCCAGGCTTGTACTGGTTGGAGGCAAAGAAGATGTCCTTGCCCGTCGCAAAGGCATGAGCATTGACGGCCTTCGCTGCCTGGGCCGCAGCGCCGTCGGTGTGCACCCTGGCATCCGAGATGTCGGTACCCAGAACCTGAGAGAGGCGCCCCGCCACATCGGCCGGGAGGCGCTGTCCTCGGCTGGCGCGAATCAGCTCGAGTGCACGCTCCATGTGCACGGGACCACCCCGTCCCTGCGCGTGACGACTGATGATGCCTGCACATGCCTCGGCGTACTCCGGACTGTGCAGGGTTGCTTGAATCTGGTTGAGCGCGTCGTTTGAGGTGCCGAGCAGGCCCGGAAGCTCCGCGACGCCGAGCGCCCATTCTGCAACGATCACCGTCGAGAAAGGGTCTGCCGACGAGCCATCGAGCGCGGACTGAACGGCGTGCGCACCATACAGGGCCTGCAGCTGATGCTGCACAACGTCCGAGGTGGCCTCTTGCTCGACCCGCGCGGCATCCAGCTCAACAAGGGCGACGTCCGGCTGCGTCGACGACGGCCGAGATCGTGGTCGGAAGCTCTTGCCGCCCGCCATTGTGGTGGAGTCTGGTTCGCTCAAGATGGGCCCTCGATGTCAGAGTATAAGAACGAATCCGGTGGGTTCAATCGCCCGAAGACAAAATTGTGGTGGCCTGCGGGGCTCTGGATGGCGGTGTCCGAAGGCTCACCAAGGCACCGACGACCCCGCTCATGAGGAATGCCGGCGGAAGCTCTGAGAGTGCCGCAAAGGCGGGTCCCACCCCCGGTAGGGCCGTTGCTCCGAACTTGAACAGGGGGACGCCGACGAAGCCGGCCAGCATCGCTGCAAGGGCGCCGTTGGCCGTGAACCGAGACCAAAAAAGGCTGAGAATGATGGTCGGACAGAATGTGGCAGCGATGCCCGACCACCCAAAGATGACGAACCAGAAGACGGTTCTTCCGGGGACGAGAGCCGCGACAGTCAGAGCGATACCCAGGCTGACTAAAGCAAGGGCGAAGGTCACCTTCCGAGAGAGCCCCACAAGCGCCTCGTCGGGCATGTCAGGGTGCCTGACTTGTTGGTACCAGTCTCGGACAGCGGCGGAGGATGCGACGACCAAGAGGGAATCCACGGTGGACATGATGGCGCTGAGCACGATGGCGATGAAGAGCCCAACCAGCATGGCGGGCAGCGCGTGCTCCACCAGGAGCGGCAGCACGTTCTGTCCGCCGTTACCGAGCAGGTCAGACGAAGCACCGGCGGGTGCCAGGATGGCGCGACCGACCATGCCGGTGAGCACAGCACCCGAGTCGGCAAGGACGGTCCAGATGAGGGCTGTGGCTGCACCTGGGGCAATCTCTTTTTCACTCTTGAGGGAGAGAAAGCGCACGAAGATCTGAGGTGATCCCAAGAAGCCTAGGCCGATCAAGCTGAGACCGATGATCTCCAGCACGCGAAGTCCGCTCCAACCCCCAGGGCCCGAGAGGCTGGTGAGGTACGGATCAATGCGGGCGAGTGCCGCCATCATCTCGCTCCATCCTCCGATGCTCATCAAGGCGACCACGGGCAGGGTGACGAGGCCCAAGAACATCAGCGTTCCTTGGAAGACGTCGGACCAGACGACCGCCACAAAGCCGCCGGTGACGATGTAGGCCATGACCACGGCGAAGCCGACCAGCGCGCCCGCGTAGTAGTTGATTCCGAGAAAGCTCTCGAAGGCTGTCCCCGTGGCATCAATCTGGGCAGAGACGTAGATGGTCACAAAAACCACCAAGCAGGTGGCGGCCACCTTTCGAAGACGTTGGGTCGAGTCTTGAAATCGGCTCTCTAGGTAGTCGGGGATGGTCAGCGAGTCGTACTCGTCCGTGAGTCGCTTGAATCGTCGACACATGAGCAGCCAGGCACCCGCAACGCCCAGCACTTCGCCCAGAACGACCCAAAAGGCTTGCATACCAAGCATGGCCCCCATGCCGGTGAGCCCGAGCAGCAACCAAGCCGATTCGCCCGTAGCGCGTGCAGAGAAGGCTGCAGCGAGGAAGCCGAAGCGTTTGTTGCCTGCGTAGTAGTCGCGCACTGTGGACATGCGTCTGCTGGCCAGAACACCGATGACCAAGAGGGCAATCATGTAGAGCCCCACGCCGATCCATTTGTAGGTCATGAGACCTCCTGTCCGAGGTAGAAGACCCGAGGCGGTTCTCGGGTCCGTAGCGCTTCGATGGGGTCGTGCGCCCTGAACCACAAGAATGTGGCCGGTTCGCCTGGAGCCAAGGTCGGTACGTCGCCGAAGGGCAGGTGATTCTCTCGATGCAAGGTCTCGAAGACGCGCACCATCTCGTCTTCACCGGTGAGGTGCCCGGCGTGGACGAGCATGTAGGCGGGGTCGAGCATGTTGGCGGTGCCCAGTCGGTACCAAGGGTCCACCACAGAGTCATGACCAATGCCGACGGCGGCACCTGCTGCCCAGAGCTCGTCCACTCGTGTGAGCCCTCGGCGCTTTGGGTACCGGTCACCTCGGCCCTGCAACACGATGTTGTCCAGAGGGTTGGTCACCACCTGGACTCCGGCGTCGGCCACCCGTGCGCATGCTGTCTCGGCCAGCGCGTCTGGCCAAGAGTGCATGGCCGTGCAGTGCCCTGCGACGACGCGGCCGCCCATACCGCGACGCTGTGTCTCTTCACACACTGTCAGCAGCGCGCGCCAGTCCGGGTTGTCCGTCTCATCACAGTGAAGGTCGACCTTGAGACCGTGTGCCTCGGCGAGGTCAAAGCACATGCGTACGGTGGCATCACCGGCTTCGTGGCTCCCCTCGTAGTGCGGAATGCACCCCACCGCGTCGCAGCCAAGTGCCACCACCGCACGCCAGTCCGCCTCCCGTTGAGGATCGGTGAGGATGCCCTCCTGTGGAAACGCGACGATCTCGAGCTCTATAGGCAGGCCCACCGTGCCCGGGTGCCTCAGCTCGGCGCGTAGAGCAATCAGCGCTTCTGCCGCTGGACGGCACGCCGTGTCGACATGAGTTCGGATGCGCGTCGTGCCCTGAGCTCGGTACCAGCGAACGGTCTCGAGCGCTCGTTGGCGCACATCCTCTGCATCCAAGGTCGAGCGAAGGGACGCCCAGTTTGCGATGCCCTCAAAGAGAGTGCCGCTTCGGTTGGGGCGTCGCGCGCCGAGCTGGGTGGCGTCCAGATGGACGTGGGGCTCGGCAAAGTGAGGGCACACCATGCCGCCAGAATGCTCGGGGTATGCTTCCGGAGCACCGGCAGGCGCAATGGACGCGATCCGCCCGTGCTCGACGAGGATGTCGACCCTACGACCCATCAACCAAACATCGTGAATTCTCATCGGTCCATCGTAGTCGATTCGCGAGTGGTACACTCTCGTCTCACCGCGAGGACCCTATGCCGACCCTTGAAACCACTGTCGATGGCCTGAAGTTTCCGAATCCGTTTGTGATCGGCTCCGGCCCGCCCAGCACCAACGCCACCATCATCAACAAGGCCTTCGCCGCCGGCTGGGGCGGTGTAGTCGCGAAGACGACAGCGCTGACCGATACGCCGGTCGTCAACGTGCAGCCTCGGTACGGCAAGCTCCGCACTCCGGGCAAAGAGAACGTAGGCTTTCAGAACATCGAGCTCATCTCCGACAGGCCCTTCGAGGACTGGGAAGATGACTTCAAGAAGGTCAAGGATGCCTACCCGGACCGGATCCTGATCGGCTCCATCATGGAGAGCTTCGACAAGGGGCGCTGGCAGGAGGTCGCGGCGCGCTGCATTGCCGCGGGATGTGATGCGCTTGAGCTCAACTTCTCGTGTCCCCATGGGCACCCAGAGAAGGGGATGGGCGCCGCAATGGGCCAAGATCCGGAGCGCGTTGAGACCGTCACGCGCTGGGTCGTCGAGGCCGCAGGCGGAACGCCAGTCTGGTCCAAGATGACACCGAACATTACCGACATCACCCAGCCCTCGCGCGCCGCGCTGGCGGGTGGAGCGAACGGCGTCAGCGCCATCAACACGATCCTGGCCTGTATTGGCGTGAATCTAAAGACGCTCCGTCCACAGCCGACCGTTCAGGGACACAGCACCTATGGTGGCTACAGCTACTATGCGGTGAAGCCCATTGCGCTT
>CAZKOI010000071.1:0-5073 GCA_964554315.1 uncultured Enterobacterales bacterium
CCAATGGACGACGTAAGCCTTCATTCCAGCCAAGAGGGCGGGCCCGGCGCCAACAAACGGTGCTATCGCCAGAGCACAGACGCCCAGGGCACACACCATGCTGAGCACCTGGCCTCGCCAGAGCCTCACCAAGAGCACGCCCGGCAGGAGCTTCACGCCCATGCCCAGAATCGCCCACGCCGCGCCGCCCTTTCGTCGGTCCCAACTATAGACCGCAGCCAAGACCATCAGCAGCGCCAGCGACTCCATATGCCCGCTGCCCGCCGCTTCGATCGGCCCAAGCGGGTGTAGCGCATACAGCCAGGCCGGACCGAGGTCACGTCCGCGGCCTCGAAGAATCAGCACCAAGAGGCCGACGACACCCACGTCCGCGAGACCCATAACGAGCTTGACGATCCAGGGCTCCGTGGTGACCTGTGCGAGGAGACCAAACAACCAGAGCACCAGCGGCGGATATATCGCCGAGACGTCCCCGTGGGCGACCCGAAGGCGCATGGCCTCGTGAGCACTACCGAGCCATACGGGATCCGCTGGCGCATGCCTGTAGGGGTTGCCGCCCGACCACGCGACCTGCCCTTCCCAGAGATAGCGGAAGACGTCATCAGAGAGCGAAACAGGAGAAGCAACAAGGATGAGGCGTACACCCGCTGCGACCACAAGAAGGGTTGCAATACCGTAGCGCGGCCTCGGCAAGAACCAAACTGCTCCGCCCCAGAGGACCAAGAGCGCAATTGCGGCCGCAATATGACTCGAGAGGTCACCGATTGAGACCCAGGTCAGGGCGCTGGTAATGGCGAGAAAGATGCTGCTCATCACGGACTCGTCTATCCTGTGGGAGTGAAGCGATCTGCCCCGGACCCCACCCTTCCACGATCTCGGTGGGCGGTCATCTTGGTCCAGCTACCGGATGAGCCAGGACGCCTCGACCACATCCTACCGCGCTCGCGACCCGTCATGCCGGAGGACCTGCCGCTTGTGACCCGGGTGACAGATGCGTACGACGCAGCCCAAGAGACCGCTCAGCGTCTCCGAGACGGGGGAGCGCGGGTGGTGATCGTCGAGGAGCCCGTCGAGCGCGAGGGCTCCGCGTTCTGCTCCGACCACCCGGCCCAGCTCGCTGCACGCCGGTGTGCGGCGTGTCATGCGCCCATCTGCTCAGGATGCATGGCGTCCGCGGGAGGCGAGCCCCGATGTCGGCCGTGCAACACCGTTCGTCACCAAACCGCCTCCCGCATCCGCCGACGGCAGCTGTTCTTGTTGTTCATCTTCGCGGCATTCCTCTACAAGGTCTACGACCACTATCGAATCGAGGCCGAGCGGATGGATAGCAGCGCCCCCATCACCATCGGAATCATTCAGTTCGCGCCAAAGACCGACACCCACGCGAACATCATCCGAGATCTCAACTACCCTCCGTCGAGCACCAGTCACGACCGCACCCTCCGCACCCTCGCGCCATGGCTCAACGACGAGTTCAAGCGCTACACATCCTCCACCGACGATCGCTTTCGAGTGGACATCCGGGGCCCCTTCGCGGTGGACGTCGCCCCTCCACCCCTCGCCGTTCCCGGTGATTCTTGGTTCACGAAGATGGTTCGCTCCTTTCGCTACCCGCGCTATTTCCGGCAACTGGCCCTCGATCACGGGCTGCATGTCGATGAATACACGGTGCGCGTCTATGTGGTCTACGGCGGGACCGAATTCGACATTGCCTCTCACTCTCGGGGCTCCGAGACAGGTCGCGTCGCGGTCGTGTTCATCAGCCTTGACGAGCTCAATCCAGGGTACCCGCTGGCGACGATCGCTCACGAGGTTGGCCATACCCTGGGCGCGACTGACAAGTACGGCTTCGACACCAGCCGAGCCACTCACCCCGAGGGCTATGTTGAGCCGTTTGCTAAACCCCTCTATCCCCAGAGCTTTGCGGAGTTGATGGCCGTGGACATCCCTCTGAGCAAGACCATGGAGCGAGAGGTCCAGGACCTCACTCAGGTTCGCGTCGGACATCGTACGGCTGCAGAAATGGGGTGGATATCGACCGAGCAGGCGGATCTGTTCTACACCCCTGCCGAAGTTCGACCGGAGGACAGGCTGAGCAATGACGAAATCCAACACGGCTCGACCGACCCTCCGACCGATGCAAGGGATTGACGAATAGACTCGACCCGGAAGGGTGCCTTCAGTCCCGAAGCACGGCAACGCCGCCCATTGTTGCGAGTGAGGCGAGCGCTTCCTCGGCGGACGCAAACACGTGAATTCGAGCCCGGGGGTGGTCCGTGCAGAGCGAGCGGGCGGTCACCAATACGTATTGATGCCATCCCGTGGCTTTATCTTCGAACAAGCAGTGAATCTGCTCGTGTGGCCCGACGCCCTCTAGTCGCGTCCACGCCTCCCGCGTCCGCGCCTCATCCAGGCCCAGGCGACCCTTGTGGTCGAGGGTGAAGATCGCGGGCGGGCCATCTGAAGCCAGAGCCTCATCAAAGGGTGATCGCCACGAGGTCATGGCCGCTCCAAGGCGCCACGCCATGCCGCCAAGCCACCGACCAAGTAGTGAACCGATCGCCCCCGGTTGCCGAGCCAGACGGCCATCTCCGCTGCCCGTGCGCCACCCTCATCAACGAGAAGGACCAGTCGGGCCCGCTCGGTCATCGCCTCCGCCTCCGCCTGAAACCGGTTGTAGGGCAAGTGCTGTGCGTGCTCAAGGCAACCTCGAGAAAATTGGTCTTCCGTGCGGAGATCGAGAATGCAGTCCGGCTGGACCTCTCCGCACATCAGCTCCCAGCCCTCGACACCCAGTTCTGCCATTTTTCCTCCCCGTGGAGAGATCTAACCTTCTTAAGCTCCAAAAAATGAGCGATACTCGGGATACTGTGATGTGGCGAGCGCCATTGGTCCGCGCGCCCTCCCCGCCCCCCATCCAACGGAGCAGCCTACTATGAAGCAAGCCATCATGATTGCGGTGATGACGATGGGGTGCGCGTCGAAGCTCTCGGACGTCATTGTGGAGGACGCCGCGCCGGTGTCGGAGAGCATGGCCGGAGACGAGTTCTACGAAGCGCTTGAGGCCGAGGGGAGTACAACCGATCCCCCGCCCCTGGAGGTCGAGATCTGCGATGGCGAGGACAACGACGGCGATGGAGAGGTGGATGAGGGTCTCTTGCTTCCGTTTTACGTGGATGAAGACGGTGACGGCTGGGGTGCTGAGCGGGTGGAGGCCTGCACTCAACCCGAGGGTACCGCCGAGGTAAGCGGTGACTGCGACGACACGAACGCTGACGTCCATCCTGAGGCCACAGAGACCTGCAACGACATTGACGATGACTGCGACACCGACATCGACGAGGGCCTCTTCTCCACCTTCTTCGAAGATGGCGACGACGACGGCTATGGAAATCCCGCCGTCGGCGTCATGGCCTGCGCCCCACCCGAGGGCTTTGTTGAGAATTCGGACGACTGTGACGACACCAACAGCCTTGTTTCACCGGAGACCACCGAGGTCTGCAACGGCATCGACGACAACTGCGATAGCCGCGTGGACGAAGGCGTCGGGAGCATCCTATTCCCGGACCGGGATGGCGACGGCTACGGCGATTCAGAGGCCGGCATCATCTCGTGCTGGGACATGGTGGACTACATCGACCGGGCAGGCGACTGCGATGACGCCGCCGCCGATGTAAACCCCGACGCGGTCGAGGCCTGCGACGGGGTGGACAACGACTGTGATGGCGCCGTCGATGAACATGCCGTGCTCGGCCTCGTCGAATTCTTTGTCGACGTCGATGGCGATGGACACGGTACCGGCGACGCCTACACTGGGTGCGAGGTCCCTGATGGATTCTCGTCAACCAGCGATGACTGTGACGACCTCAACGTACTTCGCGCTCCCAGCCTAACCGAAACCTGCGATGGCCTGGACAACGACTGTGACGGGTCCGTCGACGAGGACGTCATGTCGGCCTTCTACATGGATGCAGATGGCGACGGCTGGGGTGCGGGTGACCCCGTCATGGCCTGCGATGCGCCCCCCGGCGCGGTCTCCACCGACGCCGACTGCGACGATACTCGCAGCGAGACCTTCCCTGGCGCGCCCGAGCTGTGCGACGACCAGGACAACGACTGTAACGACGAAGTCGACGACGAGCCGGTCGACGGCGACACCTTCTACGACGACAGCGACGGGGATGGCTTCGGGGACCCTGAGGGAATGGTGACGTCCTGTGATCGCCCCAGTGGGTACGTCGCCTCCTCCACGGACTGCGACCCCGAGAGCGGCGACACCTACCCGGGCGCCCCAGAACGATGCGACGACGAGGACAATGACTGCGACGGCGTCACCGATGAGGACCCCGTCGATCCCCTCGACTGGTTCCGCGACCTGGACGGCGACAGCTATGGCGATCCGGACGACGTCATCACCCAATGCGATGCGCCGTTGGGGTATGTCGCCGCCAGCGGAGACTGCGATGACGGGCTCGATTCTGTCTTCCCGGGTGCAGAAGAGTACTGCAACGACACCGACGACGACTGCGACGGCGACACCGACGAAGACCCTGTAGACGGCGACATCTACTACTTCGATGACGACCGTGACGGCTACGGCTCCGACTCCTCCATGCTGCGCTGCGACGGCTCGACCGACTGGGTCGAGAACGATGACGACTGCAACGATGACGACGACGAAATCTATCCTGGCGCGACCGAGGACTGTGACGGCCAAGACCAGGACTGCGATGACATCATCGACAACGACGCCGACTGCCGCTGTGATCAGTTCAACTGGTCAGGCAGCAGCTACATGTTCTGCGACGACCGGAAGCGCTGGCACGAAGCCCGAGACCTCTGCGAAGAGGACGGATACACGCTCGCCACCGTGAACAGCTACGCCGAGCAGGTCTGGATCCTCGACACCATCCGAGGCGACTACGGCATCGACAATGAGCCGCACTGGATCGGCCTCAACGACCGGACCTCCGAGCGCTGGAGCAGCCGGACCGGCTGGGTCTGGCGAAGCGGCGAGCCCTATTCGTACGAAGCTTGGGCATCAACGCCCTACTACCAGCCCGACAACTGGGG
>CAZKOI010000071.1:5173-12409 GCA_964554315.1 uncultured Enterobacterales bacterium
CCTATTCGTACGAAGCTTGGGCATCAACGCCCTACTACCAGCCCGACAACTGGGGTGGTGAAGACTGCGTTGAGGTCAATCGGTGGGAGGACAGCGCCCCATGGAACGACTGGAACGACCTGAACTGTTCGAATCGGATTCGCTACATCTGCGAGGCGAGGTGACTAGCGCGGCGTGAGGTTCAGTCGCTCCACGAGCGCTGCGATGTCTTCATCCGACATCTGCGCCCGCTGCAGGCTGGACGAGTACGCCTCCGAGAATGCCCGGGTCTCAACGAAGCCTTGCAGATGCCTCTTGAGATTTGCCCGCCCCTCGGCATAGTAGCCATTCATCGCAGGCGTCATGGTGCTCGTGGCCCGCTTGATCGGCTCACGCATTTTGTTGTAGAGCGTACGGTTGACCGACAGCTGGCTCGCCGGCCGCTGCAGGCTGGGGGCCTGCTTCACGGTCCAGAAGAGCAGCCCGGTGGTGTCTGTGACTTTCATACGGCCTCTTTTCCCCGGCGACCGCTACAGCCCTCTTATACCACGATACTCGCTGAGCGAGAAGTTCAGCGCGATCCTGGGCCGCCCTTTTGGTGGGGCAGAACCATGTCGATGAGCGATCCCAGCGCCTCATCGGAAATCTTGGTCGCCTTCAGATTGGCGCTGTAGCCGTGCTGGTTGAGCTTCATATCGACCATGGCGTCCTCCATCTCAGGAGCCTGACGAACGGAGACACGGTCCACCGGTAGCGAGCGCTCGTTGTTCAGGACCGCCTGCGAGTCCACGCGTATGGCGTCGGCCGCCTCCGACATGCCCCTGCTGTTTCGCTTGAGTCCGCTGAGCGTATGGTTCATACCAAGCCAAGCTGACGAATCAGAGATGTTCATGGGACCCCTCCCGGTGATCCCAGTCTAGCAGAGTCCTCAGGAGCTCGCCGGCTTATCTCCGCCGCGCCCGCCCCGACGCCGGCGACGCCGACGGCGGCCACCGTCAGCACTGCCCTCACCGCGCTCCTTCTCTGCGCTGGCAGACGCCCCTTCACCACGACCGCCGCCATCTCGACCGCCGCCATCTCGACGTCCGCCATCTCGACGTCCGCGGCCCCGGCCACCGCCACCCCTTCGGTTGCTACGATTCTCTCGCTCCTCCGCCAACGCACCCACAGAGTCAGGTCCACCGTCCGCCTCGGCCTTTCGCATGCGATCCCACAAGAAAAACGCGCGGAGCGCAGCGGCTAGGAGCACATCACCATCCGGCCGGTCCTTCAGGGCACGGACTGTTCCGAGGTATCCCTCAAAGGCCATGGTCCCCATGGCCTCTTTGATCGACCGAACCTGTCGCTCGACACGTGCGAGCGCAGCCTCCTCCTTGGAAGGAAGAGGCCTGACCTCAAAGTTGATCTCGTACTGATTGGCCAACGCATTGCGGGTGTGGAGCTCCGCGCCGCCGACCAGCGAGATGCAAACCCCGGTCTTTCCAATCCGCCCTGTCCGGCCCGACCGATGCAGGTAGACCGCAGGGTCCTCAGGCAGCGAGTAGTTCAACACGTGGGTCAGATCCGAGATGTCGATGCCGCGTGCCGCGACATCCGTCGCCGTCAGGAACTGAGTCCGACCGGACTTCACCCGCTGCATCACGGCCTCTCGCTTCTTCTGCGGAAGCTCCCCGCTGATCAACTCAACATCGAGGCCCTGCCGACTCAGAAAGGTCGCTACCGTCGCGGTGTCTTCCCGCGTGTTGCAGAAGATGACCGCGCTACCCGGCTGCTCCTGCTCGATGATGGCGAGGAGCGCACGCGCCTTGTGAAAGTCAGGGTTTGACTCGTAGATAATGTGCTGGATGTTCTCCACCTTGTCAGCATCGGTTGAGAGGCGGAGGTCCAAGGGCTCCTTGGTGTAGCGCTGAATGATCGACCGAACGCGCTCATCAATGGTGGCGGAGAACATGAGCACCTGACGCGTCTCTGGCGTCTGATCCAGGATCTTGGTGACGTCCTCGTAGAAGCCCTGGGCCAACATCTCATCGGCCTCATCCAGTGCTGCAAATCGAGCCGTCGACAGGTCGAGGTTGCCCCGACGAATGTGGTCCAGGACTCGGCCCGGTGTCCCCACGATCAGCTCCGCGCCCTCCTTGAGCGCTGCCTCTTGAGCACCAAAACCAACGCCGCCGTAGATCGCCACGACGTGCAGATCCTTGAATTGCGCGAGCTGCGTCGCCTCCTCGGCGACCTGGCGAGCAAGCTCTCGGGTCGGGGCGAGCACGATGCCCTGGACTTCGCGTGCTCCGGCGTCGATTTGCTCCAAGATCGGGAGCGAGAATGCAGCCGTCTTACCGGTTCCTGTCTTCGATCTCACCACCATGTCACGGCCTGCGAGTGCAGCCTCGAGGGTCGCGGCTTGAACCGCCGTCGCCGTCTTGTAGCCGTGCGCTTCAATTCCTTGGAGAATCTCTGCAGAGAGGGGAAAGTCCGCAAAGGCGCGGTTGGAGTCGTAGTCCGATGCCTGGACCACCTGGACGCCGTCGAGCTCTACTTCAACGCCTGCGCCTTCATCAGCGGCCGAGGCGTCAACCTCCTCGGACTGCTCCTCAGCGACGGCCTCAACACCTTCTGTCTCTTCTGCGACATCGGACGACACGTCCGGCGCATCCGCCACGCTCTCTGCGGCGGCAGCCTCGTCTTCGATCTCGGGGGCTGCATTCTTCTCTTCGTTCACGTCTGCTCCTAGGCAACGCCGTCTGCTAATGGCTCGCACCCGCAACCGCCACGTTCTTTCAGTATGGCTCACATCGGTTTACACTGTGGGCCGACCCCCTTGAGGCCCCATGCGACTGTTCTTGATCTCCCCTCTTCTCTTCGCGACCATCGCCTGCGGCAAGGATGCGGGCTCCGACGATGCCGAGAGCACCGCCGAAGACTGCCAGGCCGAATTCACGCTCACCGCAGCGGATGGTAGCTCCGCATCGCTCAGCCACTGCGCCTACCACGAGACGGAGGTGGACTTCGCCACAATGGAGGGTGCTCTGCTGCCACAGCCCCACGCCATGAGCTTTGCGTTCTACGGCCCAGGCGGCGACACCGGGGACTGCTGGATCTTCTGGGACATCGCGGGCGCTTGTCCTGAGATTACCGAGTACTCGATGGTCAACGATGGCGTCTCCGTCAGCTGGAATACGAACGACTGCGACGTCCCCGATGCACTGAAGGGTGCGTTCGAGGCCACGGCTGGAAGTTCTGTCTTTGCGGAGCTCACCAGCCAGCCCGTCGGCGGCACAAGAGAGGGCGACACCATGAACCTCTCTGTGAGGGCCACCATCGATGTCGAGGCCGCCGATGGAAGCCGCCTCGCCGGCGAGGTGATTTTTGAGGAGCCGGTGGACATCCACTACATCGCTCTGCAAGCCTGCAGCGGCTCGAGCGGAGGGGACGGTGACGGGGACGGCTACATCGGCGCCGAGTTTGGCGGCGACGACTGCAACGACGCCGACGCAAGCATCGGCCCTCACGCGACAGAGGTCTGCGATGGTGTTGACAACAATTGCGACGGCTCCATCGATGAGGGCACTCTTTCGACCTTCTATGTCGACGCCGACGGCGACACCTGGGGCGATCCTGACTCCGCTTACGAAGCCTGCGAGATGAATGACGGGGACGTGACCAATGCAGGCGACTGTGATGACACCGACTCTGACATTCGGCCAGAGTCCGGACTCGACACCTGCGACGGGGTGGACAACGACTGCGACGGCCTGGTGGACGAGGATGGTCAGATAGGCCACTACCCCGACCGAGACGGCGACGGCTTCGGAGACGACATGCCGCCCGAGCTCTTTTGCGAGGGCGAGGCCCCCGACGACTACGTGACCCAGCCCTTCGACTGCGACGACGA
The DNA here is from genome assembly GCA_964554315.1 of uncultured Enterobacterales bacterium. GTDB lineage: Bacteria > Myxococcota_A > UBA796 > UBA796 > UBA796 > UBA796. The sequence goes on from CAZKOI010000071.1 coordinate 9,045, forward strand.
GGACCCTGCGGTCAACCCCGATGCCACCGAGGTCTGTGACGGGGCCGACAACGACTGCAACGGCGAGATCGACGAGCTGCCCGCTTGTGAGTGAGGCTTCTCCAGCTCGACTGTCTCTGCTCACGCCCCGTCCCGTGATGTTGGCGGCGCTTCCGGCACTGGGCCTCATCGGATGCACGCCGACGCGAGATGGTCACCACGACACCGGTGGTAGAGCCGTCGGCTGGGACGACAGCAAATCGATTCGAGAGAACTGCTTTCCCGACGTGGACTCTTCTGCGGCCTCGTTTGGCGAGTACGACCGCTTCGAGCCCGCCATGGGACGCCACTGCGCGGGCACGGCGCACCAGCAGATATCAGGGGTGGAGAAGGTGGTCTTCTTGGGGGACTCCATCACGGCCGGAACCTGGCCAACCCCGACAGAGTCCTACTACCGGCACCAACTCACGGGTCTCTTGGAGGCGCGCTTCGGGGACCTCGAGGTCAGCGATTGCTCCGAGTATGGTGCCCGAACCGATGACCTGCTCCTGCACGACAACCGGCAGATCACACGCTGCTTCAACGACCTGCTGAGCGGCTCGGCCACCGAGGAAAAGCGCACGCTGGTGGTCTGGACCATGGGTGGGAATGATCTCCTGGCCATTGGTGAAGACGCCCGAGACGGGGCCGAACGTGACGTCCTCTTGGCGGCCATCGACCAAGTCGTTGAGTATCAGCGGGAGGCGATCGACTTCTTCAAGACCCACCAAGCCGCGCTCTTCCCTGCCGGCGTCGATGTGGTCTTCACCAACAACTACGAGTTCACCGACGGGACCGGTGACTTCGCAAGCTGCCCAACCGCCGAGGCGCTCGGACTCGACTTCCAGATCTCCTCATGGGCCTTGGGCTATCTGGCCATCAATGAGGCTTATATGAAGATGGCCGTGGAGACCCAGTCCGACATGGTCCTGATGATGGAGCACTTCTGCGGGCATGGCTTTCACTCGGACGACCCCGAGTCGGGCTGCTACAAAGGGCCTGAAACCCCAAGATTCTTCGACCCCACCTGCATTCATCCCACGGAGGCAGGCCACACACGACTGGCGGAACTCTTCGACACCGTCATCGCTGGAGACAATGCCCCTTGAGACCTCTTCTTCTCCTTGCTCTCCTCTTCTCCTGCACGACCGCTAGCGGCCAAGGCATGACCCTCGAGGCTCTGCTCGACGACACGGGCTCACCTCCGCCGGCCACGTCCGAACCCTCCGCGCTGATCCCGAAGGTGGTGAACCTCGATCAGGTCTACCAATCCATCAACATTGAGTGGGACACGCTCGCACCCGAGACGCTGCCCTTTGCGGCCATCGCCCAGGTCGAGCATGTCAGGCCTTGGGACGGCCACAACGCCAAGCTGTTCCTCAGCCTCAAAGACGGAAGACGTCTCTTGATGGCCAGCGGAGATACTGTGGCGAAGGATGTCGAGCTCATCAAGGCCTGGCTCGCCCACATGATCGTCGAGCTACCGCCGAGCGAGGGCCACTCCGGCTCTCTCTCCGCCACTCCGTCGCCTCAGCTAACCATCACGGCAGCGGGAACCCTGCTGACACCGGGCAGACTCCTGGTCCCCACGCCGAGCTCCAGCGCCTCGACCGGACCCGCGGTCTGCGATGACTGCATCGCCAAGGGAGACATCGACCGAGTGGTTCGGCAGCGCATCGATCAAATCCGCAGCTGTTATCAAGAGGCGAGGCGTCACTATCCCAAGCTCGCAGGTGATGTCACGATGCGTTTTGAGATCTCCACCTCCGGCGTCCTTGGCTCTGCCAGCATCAAGAAATCAACCCTCAACAACCAAGGCGCAGAGGCCTGCATTCGAGAGCAGTTCCTCAAGATTGTCTTCCCTCGTCCGCCCGGCAATAAGAGCCTGCAGATGACCTACACCTTGGTGTTCTCACCGGCAGACTAGGGCGTCAAACCCAGCCGCACGCGTGCATCCACGCAGTTAGCGCCGGCCGCCTCAAAGTCTCGACAGGTCTTCGGGCGGGTCTCATAGACTTGGCAGGGCCAGCGACCGCCGCCGGGAGACAAGCAGCCGCAGACGCCCGATCGGCGCGTCACATTCCACCGGCCATCAACCTTGACCAGCCACTCCGGATGTGCCCTCACAAAGGGATCGCGGGGGCTCACCTCGACGGCATGGTAGGCCTCTCTGCAGCAGGCTCCGCACGCGAGGCAGTCCAAGGCGGCCGTGAACGAACGGCAGGCCGACGTCTCCCGATCGACGCGCTGCCCGGCGTAGCGACGACACCGAGACACGGCACGACCGCGGCCCCCGTCAAACCGCCACACGCAGTCGTTACACGTCAGCCCGGGCGGTCCGGGTTCGATGTGGGGAGGTTTCCGTGGCACACAAACAGGCTAATTCGGTCAGCATGACACCCGAAGACAAGCACGATCCCCACTACGAGCGGCCGATCCTCTCTCGATACGTCGACCCCTGCGACGCCGTCTGGCTATCGACGGCAACGCGTCTGGGACTGTACATCCGGCGGAGCCCCTTGGTCTTCAGTGCGACCGACGGGTCTGGACGCCTTCAGCTGTCGACACGCGACGATCTCGACGCCGACGACTGCCTCGCCCAGATGTTGCTCCATGAGATCTGCCACTGGTGTACCAATGGCGTCGAGACCTTCTCCGAGCGCGACTGGGGCTTTGCCCTCGATGGTCCCACCGATCCTCGCGAGCATGCCGCGCTTCGGCTCCAGGCCTGGCTTGCGGACCTCGAAGACCTTCGTGCGTTCTTCGGTCCTACGGGCATCTATCGCCAGTACTACGAGCGAATTCCGGCCGATCCGACCGAGCCCATCGACAGCAGCGACTGGGAGGCCGCGGTGTGTGGCATGGCAGCGAGCGCTATCGAGCGAATCCAGGCGCCACCGTTTGCGCCTGTGGTTCAAGAGGCGGTTCGGGCGACGGCCGCAATGCGCAGGACGTTGAGCCCTTTCATCGCGGACTATCGCCCCATCGAGGACGGAGACGATCTCCCCCTCCTCTGGGGGATGTAGGCGACCCCGAAAGAATGCGGCGGTCTCAGGGAGCGCTTCTGTCGCTCTCGCGTTACCCGCCGGCGCCCGTGGAGGACTGAGGGATGCGCCTGACTTTGCTAACCATGGCTCTCCTCAGCGGCTGTGCTGAGGACCCGCCCACCCCCCCTGCCCTGCTCGACTTCGGCCCCCAAGGTCGCATGGATCCAGCCTTGCTCGCGTGCATTGCGACCCATCTCGGGAAGCCAGCAGACCGCGTCGGAGCACAGGATGTTCCGTCCCTCAAGCACTTGGACTGCATTGACGAAGGGATCTCAAGCATCGCTGGCCTCGATATGTTCA
>CAZKOI010000072.1:0-12371 GCA_964554315.1 uncultured Enterobacterales bacterium
GAAATCACACCTCTCGGTCGTACCGGAGAAAGAGTTCGTCCCCCACCCTCTCCAAGTCAGAGAGTCTAAAGTCCGCTATCTGATCGGCTGCAAACCCAGCCCCGTCCGCGAGTGAAGGCGCCCCTCGGCCACCGATGATTCGTGGTGCCAACGTCATGAAGATAGTGTCGAGACGACCGGCTGCGACCAACTGAAAGATGAGATCACCGCCCCCCTCCACGAGGACGGATCGGCAACCGAGTTCTTCGAGCTGGTCAAGGACGTCCACTGGGGTCTGAGCGTGCAGGACTTCCGCCCCCACGGCTCGATGTGCCTCGGTATCCAGGGACCTCGGTCCGAACGCCATGAGTCGAACTCTCGGCTCTTCCCATGGTGCGGTCAGAGCCTCTGTCAGTCCACGGCGGGTCAGCACCGCATTGATGATCGGCCGTGACGCTTCACTGCGGGTCAAACGCTCATGCTCAACGATGGGAACGGGGCCCATACGAAAGGTCTCGCCCCCTATGAACACCGCATCGGCCATGGCCTGAAACAAGCCCATGCGTCGTCGATCCTCGTCGGTGCCCACGTTGAAGTGATCGCCCCCCACCGTCCCGATCCTGCCGTCGAGTGAAACTGCCGTGTTCGAAAAGACCCACATCAGGAAACAAAATCCGCGGGTGTCCGGCTGCATTCCACACTTACGCTCAAACAGCGGGGCATGTCGAAGGGCCTCTTGGTGACCCGTACCGTGACCTGCTCCACCGCAAACTCGGTACAGATCACTTCGGCAACCGACTCTGCGATGGACTCGATCAGTCGCCATGACCGGGACGTGAGCAAGGTCTGGAGACGCTGATAGACGGCTGCGTAGTCCACGGTCGGGCTCGAGTTCTCGGCAACCGCCACCTGCCTCCACCGAGTACGGGCGTCAAAGTCCACAAGAATCTCTTGAGGGGTCGACCGCTCCACGTCACCAAACCCCACACAGACATCGTATGCCATGCCATGTCCTGCGACTCGATCCGCCATCTCGACCCTCCCTATTCTGATTCCCTAATTCATTGGGTCAGGTAGCCAAAACTGCGGGCGTTCACGACCGGATCTGGGTATAAACGCCACCATGGCAACACATCGAATAGGCATCCTCACAGGTGGCGGTGATGCGCCGGGCCTGAACGCAGTAATCCGGTCCGTGGTGAAGTACGCCGTTGGAAAACTCCACTGGCAAGTGGTCGGCATCGAGGACGCCTTCAATGGGCTCCTTGAGGCTCCCAGACGGCTTCATGACCTCACCCCCCGAAGCTGCCAGGGGCTCCTCCATCGCGGCGGCACGGTGCTCGGAACCACCAACCGTTCCGACCCCTTCTCCTATCCTGACGAGGACGGAAATCGGGTGGATCGCTCTGCCCAGCTTGCCGAGGCCATCCGCGAAGAAGGGCTTGAGGGCCTCATCGTCATTGGCGGAGACGGCACGCAGGCCATCGGGCTTCGTCTCATGGATACCCACGGTATCCCCGTCTTAGGGGTGCCCAAGACCATCGACAACGACCTGAGCGCGACCGACCTGACCTTCGGGTTCATCACGGCCGTCGAGGCCGCAACCGAAGCCCTCGACAAGCTGCACACCACGGCAGAGTCTCACGATCGAGTCATGCTGCTTGAGGTCATGGGGCGCGATGCAGGCTGGATTGCGCTGTGGGCTGGTGTTGCGGGGGGCGCGGACTGTATCGCGATCCCCGAGATTCCCTACGACCCCGACAGGTTCGCCGCCAAGATTAAGGCGCGGCGAATGAAGGGACGCCACTTCACGCTCATCGTGGTCGCCGAGGGTGCCAAGCCCATTGAGGGCGGCAAGCTGCCCTCCGAGGTTCAGCACGGCAAGGGCAGCATCATGACGGGCGGTGCGGCAGCGACGCTGGCGAGGAGCCTGACCGAGCGCTTGGATGTGGAGACTCGGACCACTGTTCTTGGCCACCTGCAGCGAGGCGGTAGCCCGGTGGCCTTTGACAGGGTGCTGGCGACCGAGTTTGGTGTGAAGGCCGTCGAGCTCATCCACGCCGGTCGCTGGGGTGAGATGGTTCGTCTGAAGTCGGGTGAAGTCAGTAGCGTGCCGATTCGCGATGCCATTGCCGAGTACCGCACGGTGGAGCAAGGTCATCCGCTCATCGCGACAGCCCGAGCCGTCGGGATTGAGTTCGGCGGTTGAGCCGCCACCATCAGACGTAGCCTAGAATCGCACCTGAGCGCCGATAGAAAATCGCGAACCTCCAGCACGGTCGTGTCCCGTGCCGAAGAGGCCCCATTCGAACCAAGGACCAAAGTTTTAATTGAGGTACGGTTCACCGCCTTCTCCGAGGAAACCCGCTGGGGTTGTCGCACCTTCAAACAGCATGTCGTAGCCCCATAGTCCCGCCGATACCTGCAGGGGGATGGTCGACCCCTGACCACACCCGCGGCTGTCGTACATCTTCACGATCATTTGGGCTAGAAGCTGGATTCAAAGCTGACTTTGGTTAACGCCCCCCCCGCATCAGCTTCACATAACGAACCAGCTCCGAACCGAGCGCCGTGAGCTGGTCCTCGAGGCCGGACGCGACGACCTCTCCCGTCATTGAAAAGCTCTCCTCGGCGCGAGGAATGCTCACCTCGGCAGGAATCACCCACCCGTTCATCCACCGGCAGATGTGCCTCAGGTGGTTGAGCGTATTCATGGCCCCAGCGTCTCCTCTTGAGGTCGCCACGAGCCCGATCAGCTTGTCACGAATGGCGTCAGGACCCAGCAGATCCAGCGCATTCTTGAGCACTCCTGAGACACTGCCGTGGTAGTTCGGTGAACCGATCAAGATGCCGTCAGCCTCGCGAACGGCCTTGATGAAGGCCGCCGTGTCGCCACCATAGCTCTGCTCATCCGATCGCCCGTCGCAGAAGGGCAGATCGAGGCTGTAGAGCTCCAGTGTCGAGACCTCGGCCCCGGCCGTCGCAGCAGCCTGAGAGACCACCTCGAGGGCACGCCCAGTGGTCGAGTCTGCTCTCAGTGAACCAACAATGGTGAGAATCTTCATGCCGCTCTGGTATCCCAGTCCGGGCGGCCGTGCTCAACTAGCTCCGCTTTCTCGCGAGGGCATAGATGCTCGTCGTGAAGTACTTCTCTACCGTCCCGGCTCGACGTAGAGCGTTGAAGACCGGGAACAAGGGGTTGTCACCACGGTTGTACTGTATCTGAACCTCCCCCCACTCAAGCCCATCGGCAAGGATGGTCCTGAATTCAGAAGGGGTCAGTCGGTTGAGCCCAAGATCCATAGCGCTTCCCACGTCCACGCCTCTGCGCTGCTTGAGGAGCCAGACCAACGCAGACTCGGGCAAGACAGCGTGAGCCCACGGGACACCGAGCTGAAAGCGCGCATGGTCACCAAAGGGGCTGTAGTACAGCGGGCTAAATCCCGACGCGAGGTACCCGCCTGGCTTTAGGAGGTGGTGTAAGTGGCGGATGACACGCCCGAGATCCTCGATGTGCTCGAAGGAATCCTTGCTGACGATGAGATCAAACGGCTCATCCATCCCCATTACATCCACACAGCGGAAGGACACCCGTCCCACGAGATGAGGGTATCGAGTGGCGAGGTTCCGTCCCGCGAAGTCGATGCGGTCATCGTCGAGGTCCACACCGACCACCTCGACCGCTCCCTCCTCTGCGAGGCGGATTGAGAGCGCGCCATGCCCGCAGCCTAGGTCGAGGACACGCATGCCGCTAACATCCAAGGCGAAGCCCATGCGTCGCATCCACTCGAGGGTGTTCTCTTGCTGGTCGGCGAAGTAGGCCTGGCGCTTTCGCTCCTTGTGGCTCGATGCAGACTCGCCGGGCAGAGAAGGAATCTCCCAAGGCTGCATCTTCTTCTTTCTAAACAGAGCAGTGAACATGACTCGATCTAACGGCACGACGGCTGGTGTACATTATGGCGTCGTCCCGGTTGTTGCACTCCTATGCTGAAGGCCCGTGCCTAGTCCGTGTCACGGCTCTCAAGCTCAACAAGCTGTGCCTGACGTTCGCGGTCTCGGAGCGTTCGAAGGTAACCCGCCGCTCGAGGGGTCCTGTGCGCCGCCATGGATGCCTCAGCGAACTCTATTGCCTTGGCGAGATCGCCGGAGCGCTCAGCATCGACTGCACGGTTGTGAAGGTCTCGAGCCGTGCCCGGCTCGGGGTCTGTGTACCAGCGCCGACGCACCACCTCCGAGACGGGCACGAGACGCTGCGCGATCTCTTCCACGACGTCGGCCACCACCCGATCACGGAGGTAGGCCTGCTTGCGAGCGACGGCCAGGTCACCATCCCGAACAATCCGCACTCGCTTCTTGGTGGCGCTGAGCTGCCCAGCACGCTGCCCATCGACTTCGATAACAACCACCGCCTTTCCCTGGCTCCGGATGGCCTGACTACGCTGCTCATGCAGCCCGGTTGTGCTCACGCCGTAGTCTTGGGTGATGTCCACCTCGGTTCGCTGGCTCACAGAGCACCGCTCGAGAACAAGCCGAGTGCGTGCTGCCGGGTCAACGAGCACGCCCTCACGAAGGCGAAACTCCGCGATCAGCGCATCCGCGTAGCTCTGGCACCGACGATCGGAAGCCACGACAGCCATGCTACCCGTCGGCGCGTCGATACGCGCCGACGGCGTCGTCTTCCACACCGCGCTGGTGTGGGCGCAAGCAAGTGCAAGAAAGATGAGCATAGCGTGCTTTCATTGTGCCGTCGCCGAGGCACCCGCGGCAAGCAAATTATCCGACCACGCTCGAATACCTGTGGGTGGTTACAATGCCGCGTGGACGAGCGCTTGATTACAGTTTTCTACGACGGTACCTGCGGCCTCTGCCATCGTGCTGTGCAGTTCCTCTTGCGCAGGGACCCTGATGGCCAGTTGTTTCGATACGCACCTCTCCAGGGCACGACAGCTAGCGAGGCGCTCGGTGACCTCGATCGATTGCCCGATAGCATGGTCATTCAATGCGAAGACGGAGCACGGCTCTGGAAGGGTCGAGCTGCACTGCGGATTGGTTCGGCCCTCGGAGGTCTATGGTGGCTCCTAGCGACCATCGGTCGTCTTCTCCCAACGCCGGTCCTCGACCGGATGTATGACGCGATAGCCGCTCGACGGTACCGGTGGTTTGGTAAGCGCGAGGACCACTGCCCTCTCATGCTCCCTTCACAGCGTTCGCTGTTCCTCGATTAGCTCAAGCGGAGGCGAAGACTCGCTCGAGGATGACATCCGCCCGGCGAACGTACCAACCCGGATCAGCGAGGCCGTCGAGCTCCTCATCCGACAGGCGCCGGGTCACCTCCTCGTCGGCCTTCAGGAGCTCGAGCAACGGTCTCCCTTCCTCCCAGCCGCGCAGCGCACTTCGCTGGACGAGTGCATAGCTGTCCTCTCGCGACATCCCGGCCTCCACGAGGCCGAGCATGACACGCTGGGCGTAAAAGAGGCCACCGGTCTTCTCCATGTTCTTGAGCATGGTCTCGGGGTACACAATCAAGCCATCCATGAGCCCCTTCAAGCGGCTGAGCATGAAGTGGACGCAGATGTTGGCATCTGGCCCCGCCACACGCTCAACCGAGGAATGAGAGATGTCTCGCTCATGCCAGAGCACAACGTTGTCCATGGCCATGTTGGCATAGCCTCGGGCCATTCGGGCTTGCCCCGTGAGGTTCTCGCTGAGGATGGGGTTCTTCTTGTGAGGCATGGCACTCGAGCCCTTTTGGCCCTTGCTGAACGCCTCCTGGGCCTCCAGGACCTCTGTGCGTTGCAGATGTCGAATTTCGACGGCAATCTTCTCCACCGTTGTCGCCAAGAGCGCGAGGCAGTGAAAGTAGTGGGCATGCCGGTCACGCTGAACCACTTGGTTGGATGCTGGAGCCGGCGTCAAGCCAAGCGAGCTGCAGACGTGCGCTTCCACCGACGGATCGAGGTGCGCGAACGTTCCGACCGCGCCGGAGATCTGCCCGACCGCGACCTCCTGAATGGCCCGTTCGATTCGAACCTTGCTGCGGCGCAGCTCATCCCAGAGAATCGCCAGCTTGATGCCGAAGGTGGTCGGCTCTGCGTGGATTCCGTGAGAGCGGCCCATACACACCGTGTGCGCATGCTCTCGACTCCGACGCTCCATGACCACAAGCACCTCGTCAAGGGTCTCGAGGATGAGCTCCCCCGACTGCTTGAGTTGAACGGCGAGAGTGGTGTCGAGCACATCCGAGCTGGTCATCCCCTTGTGAAGATGTCGGGCGGGCTCGCCAATGACCTCCCCGACGCCCGTGAGAAATGCGATGAGGTCATGCTTGAGCGTGCGGTCGAGTTCATCGATTCGGTCGAGCGGAAAGGACTCTGGAAGCATGGGTGCCGCGCCGTCACGACAAGCAGCGGCTGTCCCCTCGGGGACCATGCCTAGACGCTCCATCGCCTCGCAAGCCAACAATTCGACTTCGAGCATGATGGCGGCCTTGCGCTGCTCGGACCAGATGGCAGCCATCTCTGGCTTAGTGTAACGATCAATCACGAGCGCCTCCCTGGTTCTACCAGTTGCGAATTCCCACCCCGATGGGGTCTAGCGGTTGGTCTTGTGTCGCCAAATGAAGGGCGACGGACTGACTCGCGCCGGCCCGATGGAGCGCTATCGCTGCTGCTCGCATCGCGCGTTCAGGCGCATTGTTTTCATCGGAGAGGTGAGCCAAGATGACGTGCTCGAGGTCCGGCCCGACGCTCTCCGAGAGCAATTCAGATGCCTGAGCGTTCGAGAGGTGCCCATGCGATGAACGAATTCTCTGCTTCACGGGCCAGGCATAGGGGCCATCTAAGAGCATCTCGAGGTCATGATTGAACTCGAGGACCGCTATGGAGAGCGAGGCGAGCTTCTGGCTGACGAGGGTGGTCGGTCGGCCAAGATCCGTGACGACACCCACCCAGCGCTCTCCAACGCCTATTCGAAAGGCCACGGGGTCAACCGTGTCATGAGGAATCCGGAAGGGGTCCACCACCAGGTGCCCAACGCGAAACGCGCGGCCCGCCTCGATCGGTTGCAGATGGTGCGGAACCATCGGTTCCTTCAGGGCCGCGGCTGTTCCCGGGGTCATGTAGAAGGGGACGGCATCGCCACGGTCCTTCTCGAGTTTCTTGCAGAGCACCCTGCACGACCCCGCGTGATCCGAGTGCTCATGGGTCACGAGAACGGCGTCAATCGGCGCGTCGCCCAGACCAACCTCGTCCATTCGCTTCAAGATTTGCTTGGTCGACGGACCACAGTCGATGAGTACACCACTGGTGCCGTCCCCGACGTAGGTGCAGTTGCCCCTTGAGCCCGAAGACAGCACCGCAACTTGCACATCTCGAGAGAAGAGCGTCGACACGAGGCCCGGGTATCACGGCGACGACTTTAGGGCCGAAGAACTTCCGAAACTCTCCTAGGAGGGATCTCAATTGCAAGCCGAATGGACGACTTCGACTCGCCCGCGGTTTGTGTCTTTACGGCAACACTCTACAGCTTGTGGGTCCTATGGCCTCGAGGCAAGCTGACGACGTTGGGGGACACTCATGGTTGAGATTCTTGTGGAGCTTTCGCTCGCCGCAGGCTTCATTGGCTGCTTGGGGCTCCTGTTTCGGTCGTCATAGGTTTCCGACCGAACAGGCGGAAGGCAGCACCTCTGACATTCACGGGGAACACTCTTCGGACTGACCCCCGCCGGTTCCCCCCTTCCCGACCCCCGCAGGGGTGTTCAAGATGGGCTACAAGGGAGGCCTCGTGTTCGACTCACTGGCGATCGCTGGACGCTTTGGACTCTTTGCCGGAGGCGTAATCCGACGTGCGCTGAAGCGTCCCCTGTTCTACCGTGAGATCATCGACCAACTATGGTCAACGACCATCCGATGCGTCCTCCCTGTTATCGCTGTGACCTTCCCATTCGGAATGGTAATGGCGCTTCAAGGCCTTGAAATATTTAGAATGTTTGGTGCAGAGCGAATGCTCTCATCCTTGATAAGCATCGCCACTCTTCGCGAGCTCTCTCCAGTCTTGGCGAGTGTCTTGGTGGCTGCCCAAGGCGGCTCGAGCTGCGCAGCCTCGCTCGGCGCCATGCGGATCAAGGAGGAACTCGACGCGACTGAGGTGATGGCCGTCGACTCGCTCAAGTACCACGTCGTGCCCCGAGTCATCGCCATGACCCTGGCTTGTCCGCTCTTGAACGTAGCAGGAAGCGTGGCCGGTGTCGGCGGAGGGTATTTCACTGCGGTCTACATAAAGGGCGAGTCAGGCGGCATTTTCCTCGCTGAGCTTTGGTCCTTCATGGGCCCCATGGACGTGTACGGCGGCATCATCAAGACCACCCTCTTCGGGCTCACCATTGGCCTCATCAGTTGCTACCACGGTTTCCGCGCGACCGGCGGTGCCGCAGGCGTCGGAAAGGCCGTCAACGACACCGTGGTTCACGGAATTTTGGCCTTCATCACCTTGAACTATTTCCTGACCTCTGCGCTGTTCGGAGCCGTGGCGCCATGAATCCTCTGACCTCAGCAGTCACCGGTATCGGCCGCTACGGACTATGGGTACGCGACTTTTGCCGCGCGGTCTTCGTGCATGGCCCGCCGAAGGGCCAGGTGCTCAATGAAGCGTTTCGGATCGGCGTCAAGAGCCTGCCGATTCTCCTGATCATCGCCGCATTTGTCGGAACCAACCTAGCCCTTCAAGGCTACAACGCATTCAAGCCGCTCGGCGGTCAGCGCCTCGTCGGTATGTTCGTGTCACTCGCCGGGGTGCGAGAGCTCGCACCGATTATTGCCGCGGCCATGATTGCCGCCAAAGCAGGAACAGAAATGGCCAGCCAGATCGGCGTCATGAAGATTCGTGAGCAGGTCGACGCCCTTGAGGTCATGGCCGTCAATCCCCTGGCCTACCTGGTGGCACCCCGCCTGATCGGCATTCTGCTCATGCTGCCCGCACTCACCATCATCGCCATCTTCGTCATGCTCTCGTCGGCATACCTCGTGTCTGTCTACCAGCTGGGCTTGGCGGGCCATGAGTTCGTGCAGTTCGCTTCAGAGTCCATCGCGCCCGTCGACTTTCTCTACGGCGCCCTCAAGGCCATGTTCTTCGGCATGATCATCTGCACCATCAGCTGCTACTTCGGCTTCAACTGCGGAAAAGGGCCTGCTGGCGTGGGACAAGCAACCAACCGCGCTGTGGTCACCTCGAGCGTGGTGTGCATCGTCCTCAATTATTTTCTGAGCGAGCTGCTCTACGGAGGCGCGCTATGATTGAGCTTCGCCATGTCTCCAAGTCCTTCGGGACCACGACAATCCTAAGAGACATCTCGCTCAAGATTCCACCCGGGCAGACGACCGCCATTATTGGCCCGTCAGGCACCGGTAAGAGTGTGACGCTCAAGCACATCGTCGGCCTTCTGAGACCGGACGAAGGAGAGGTCCTCTGCTTTGGAACCAACATGGCCACGGCATCGGAGGCCGAGCTGTACAAGGTTCGCAGGCGATTCGGGATGTTGTTTCAAGACGGGGCCTTGTTCGACTCCTTATCCGTCGGAGAAAACGTGAGCTTTCCCTTGGTCCACCACGCTCCTGAGATGTCTGCTGCGGAGCGACGAGCGAGGGTGGAAGAGAAGCTCAGCTTGGTCGGACTTCCCGGCATCTTTGACCGACCGACCAGCGGGCTATCAGGTGGACAGCGCAAGCGCGTCGGGCTGGCTCGAGCCATCGTCACCGAGCCAGAGGTCATACTCTTTGACGAGCCCAACTCTGGGCTAGACCCCATCACCTCCGATGCCATTGATGCCCTCATTTCACAGATGAAGGAGGCCCTCGGGATCACCTTCATTGTCATCAGTCACGACATTGTCGGCACGATCAACGTCGCTGACCACATCGCCATGCTGTACGGCGGAAACCTGGTGGCGTTCAAACCGACCCAAGAGTTTGTACGCCTCGACATCCCCATCGTACGACAGTTTTTGAAGCGAAACCTCATCCTTCCAGAGCACACCGATGAGGTGGCCCGACTTCCTGGGCTTGAGTAGGAGAAACGCATGAACGGATCCCGAAAGCAAGAGATTGGTGTTGGCCTGCTGGTACTCTCTGCCGCTGCACTCCTCGCCGTGATGTCGGTGAAGGTTGGGGCACTGAGCCAAGTCGGCGACCAACTGAATGTCGAGGTCGTCCTTGGTGATGCGGCCGGCCTCACCGAGGGAGCGGCCGTTCGAGTGGCTGGAGTTCAAGTTGGTCAGGTCAACGGCATGGGTGTTGACCACGACATGGCTCGGCTTGAGGTCACGCTCGCCAAGTCCGCCCAACTGCGAACAGACGCGAAACTTCAGGTTCGCGCGCGCTCCATTCTGGGCGAGAAATACCTTGAGATCACACCCCAATCGAAGGACGCTCCACTCATCGCCGATGGTGCAGAGCTATCGGTACCCACACCCCAGACTGAGATCGATGAACTGGTCAACAGCCTTGGGCCGCTGGTGTCAGCAATGGACGCGGAAGCCATGCATCTCGCCATGGAGCGGTTGGGGACAGCCCTCGAGCAAGACCCCGACCAGCTCGCGAGGATGCTCACCAGTGTTGACACTATCCTGAGTAACGGTGCGGACGTCAGTCAGGAGTTGGGTGGACTCGTGACCGAGACTCAGAGCACACTTCGTGGTGTCAGCAGCATGGTGAAGGACGTCCGTCCGATGATCGCTAAGACAGACAGCATCATGAGCCGACTTGATAGCGCCTCAGAAGGACTCCCCAAGATCTCCTCAGATGTCGAGCTGATGGTCGCGGATGCACGAGCCATGGTGAAGGATAGCCATGCTCTGCTCAAGCGCCTCGAGGGCTCCATGGACCACATGGAGACGGTCCTTGAGAACATGTCTGAGATCGACAAGTGGGAACTCAGACGGCTGCTTCGTGAGGAAGGCATCCTCGTTCGCCTGAAGCCCTCCGCCGTCGAGCCAGGGTCGAAATAGGCCGACCTACTCCTCCTCGTGCAAGGTCGGAGCCGGTGGGGCAAGGGGGCGCAACCGGAAGCTCGCGCTCACGTCTAAGGAGTAGTTCGTCATTAGGTGCCGAACATCTTCGTGAAGACCGAGACCCTCGAGGTATGTCCTCACCTCTCGAGCCACCATGCGCACAAGCTCCGTCTTCGCCTTGTCCCCTCCGTCGATGACGGCTCCAAGGACCTCGCGCGGGCTAATGCCCTTGTCCTCGTCATCGGAGAGCAGGCGACGGGCGATGTCCCGAAGACGGGGCTCTCGACCACGTTTCTGTTCTTGGTCACTCATGACTCATTCGGCCCATAGCGTTGCGGCGTTCGCGGCGAAACCAGCGTCTTCGGAGATGCTGACGAAGCTCATGATTCGACCTTGGTTGGTCACCACAACCATCTGCCGACCATCGACGGCTATACCCGCCGTGAATCCAGAGAGCGTGCGTCCAGCCATGTACGACCACTCAAGCTCACCTGTTTGCTCATCGATGAGATGGAGTCCTCCTGCCGCAGTGCCCACAACCAAGCCCGCCGGAGTAAGCAGAGGGGTAGTCATAGAGGCGCCTTGCGGTGCTTCCCATGACCATCGAGTGGAGCCGTTAATCAAGTCAATCGCGGAGAGCAGCCCATCGCCGCCCGCGAAATACCCAACGCCTTGATCCACCACAACCTCATTTGTTCCGCCCGTCTCGACCCGCCAGCGTACGTTCTTGGAGTCGAGCTTCATGGACACGAGCGGGAATGAGAATCCGCTCACGATGACATCATCGCCGACAACCACGGGTCGACCGATGATGTCCGTGTACTTCCCCTCGCCCACCGTTGCTTGCCATTCTCGCTCCCCACGGTCCTTCGAGAGCGCTACGAGCGCACCATCGTGGAAGGCCGCAAGTACATCCTCGCCGTGGTCTACCGGCTGCGGCGTTCCGTACAGCTCAAGCTGGGCCTCGCGCCCCACGTCGCGGTCGTGGACATAGCGCCACCTGAGCGTACCGGTTTCGCGGTCCAGGGCGTAGACGGTACTGCCAACGTTGGCCACGTAGAGCACGGCACCCGACAAGAGAGGCGAGGACAAGATTGGCGCGCCACCGTAGTGCTTCCAGACGGCCTCGGAAGAGCCTCTTCGGTAGCAGAAGGTGTAGCCAGCGGAGTCCGAGAAGATCACATGCTCGCCATCAACCAATGCTGGAGACTGAACCGAGCCGACGGCAGGGTAGCGATGAAGCAATGTGCCCGTGTAGCGGTCCAAGGTGAAGAGCGCATCCTTGCCGAGGGCACCGACTAAGATCTCGTCCCCATCGATGACGGGCGTGCCCAACTCGACGTGCTTGGCGGCTTGCACGAGGGGTCCAGGTAGATCCCTCTCCCACACC